>CAZOEM010000008.1:0-17498 GCA_964578735.1 uncultured Halobacteria archaeon
TGGAGGTTGGTGGGAAGAGAAGGTTGATCTCACTCCCTGCAATGGGGCAACGCCAAAGGAGAGCCGTATACGGGAAATCCGTACGTACGGTTCGATGAGGGGACGGAGGTCGTAAGACCTCCTCCTACTCTGCGGTTGGGGCTTAAAAAGATATAGTATAAATGACACATAGAAAGATAAGAGGATTGGATATTTATATAGTAATGAATATAATTGATAACTAAGAGGTAAGATGAAGATGGACAAACCAAAAATAAAATTGGAGCTTGATGAACTTATAAAAAGAGCACAGCAACAGCCAGGTATTGCAGATCTAATGTTTGTTTATGGTCAATATGACGAAATGTTGCAGAAGAGTCGTGAATATCTGGAGGGAGTTAAACCAAAAGTTATTATTTCGGCTAGTTCTAATTCATCATAAATACAGAGGATGTTTTATGCCTACCTGGGGAGAAATTCTTACTGAGTTGAAGCAAACGGAAGAAAAAGGAGTGAAACCTCCGTTTGATACAGTTCGGCGAAAATACTTGGCTGCTACCTACGAAAAGACTGGGCGCAATACCATACTTTATGCAACGAAGTGGACTCAAGCAGGTGTTATTGACCCGGAACTTCTAAGTATTACAGATGAAGATATTCAAGGATTGATGGAAGTTATTCACGGTCTAAAAGGTCCAAATCTCAATTTAATTGTTCATAGTCCTGGGGGTTCTCCTGAAGCAACAGAAGCGCTTGTTTCATATCTTAGGACAAAATTCACTGATATCCGTGTAATTATCCCACAATCCGCAATGTCCGCAGCAACAATGCTTGCCTGTGCATCAAACAGAATCATTATGGGCAAACATTCATTCATAAGTCCAATAGACCCACAATTGATACTCCATACTCAAGTGGGAGTCCAAGCAGTTCCAGCACAAGCCATATTAGACCAATTTGAATTAGCAAAGTCTGAATGTGAAGATCCGAAGAAGCTGGGTTCATGGCTCCCAATTCTAAGTCAATATGGCCCGGCATTATTAATCCAATGTCATAATGCTTTTGATCTATCCAAAAAATTGGTTTCAGAATGGCTAGAAGCATATATGTTTGCGGGAAGAGACGATGCAAAAGTTGCTTCATCAAGAATCGCCACCAAACTTGCAGATCATAAAGAGTTTAAGAGTCATGGGCGTCACATAAATCGAAACAAAGCAAAAAAAATAGGCTTAATTATTGATGATCTTGAAGAAGACCAAGAATTCCAAGACCTTATCCTGTCGGTTTTTCATGCAACCACTCATACTTTTAACGGGACAAATGCGGTAAAGATTATCGAAAACCATAATGGAAAGGCATTTATTAACCAGCAAAGGATTTTGATTCAGCAAGGACCTCCTTCACCTAAACCTCCTGCTGAGCTTCAAGAATAATGTTTTATCCTACGACGTGGATGCCCCGCAATTTATTGCGGGGTGGCTTGGTTCACCCACGGTAAAGTGGGGCGACCGATATACCTATATGAATAACCTAGCAGTTGGGGTAGATCGAAAAAAATAGAAAAGCTTAAACGTAACATACGCTATGAGAAATATGGGGAAGACTTTTTCATAGGTGCTGTATTTCGTATGTTTTTAAATTAGACAGACACATACCTAAATAGTTTAGATGCAGAGAGTATAAACATGCATCCACTTGCATACAAGCATCTGAAGAAGATAATGGAAGATAAGATTATTGTGGGCTCGGACGAAACGTGCGATTACTATCCCTGCCATTTTCCGGGTCAAGATTGCACGTGGTGTTTCTGCCCTTTTTATCCCTGTGAAGACGAGCAAACCGGCGGTGAATGGGTCAAGACAAAAGAAGGGGGTCGTATTTGGGGATGCTCAGATTGTTACTGGTTGCATAAATCAGAAGTAGCAACGGCGCTTATGGCAGAGTTCAAGAGATATGGAATAGAAACGGTAGACGACATAGAAAAAAGGGATGACGTAAAGAAGATATTTGTGATTTTAAAGAAGAGATTTCCACCATGAAAAAACCCGTAGCGCATAGCCATGTAACGCGTAGTCAAATAGGTGGCTTACCTATGCTCTATTCCCTATTCCTAATTTGTTTTGTTCTACTGTGCCATATTCTGTTTTGGGATTTCATGAGCTCGTTACAGTTACGAACCCGGAAATTGCTCATAGATCAGATCGTTATTTTCGCTATTGCTATACTTATAGACCTGACCATTGGCGATCCACCGGAGAAGATAGAAAGATATTATCCCCTTGTATGGATAAGCCGGTTAATGTATCTCTTTGACAGAATCACGAGGCGTGGAAGAGCGAGAAGAGAAAAGGTCCTTGGTGTGGTGTATGCACTGCTTACAATTTCTAGCTTCTCTTTACCCTGTTTAATGCTCCCTTGTCTACCAGAACTAGTATACATTGTTTTGGGCTCGCTTATTTTCAAGATGACATTCACGATAAAAGGCCTGGAAAGATTTGGCGTGAAAGCGATGCAAGCCGATAAACAGGAATCGAAACGAGCTGCGGTGGGAAAGATGGTAAGCAGAGACGTGTCTGATTTGGATGATGAGCATCTCAACTCCGCAACCATTGAATCGGTGGCTGAGAACTTGACCGATAGCGTTATCTCACCCTTCTTCTATTTCGCTTTCTTCGGCGTCTTTGGCGCTATGGTCTATCGAGTGGTAAATACCCTGGATGCAGTTGTGGGCTATAAAAGCAGGCGATACATTCATTTCGGCTACTTCTCGGCAAAAGCAGATGACGTGCTGAATTACATACCCGAACGGATTGCCATGGGACTGATATTATTAGCAAGTAACGCAAAATGGAAGGATGTGTGGAAAACCGTGAACGAGACGGAAGGTGTGCATTTGACAATAGTCGCGATGAGCCACGCATTAAAAGTGAAGCTGGAGAAGAGCGGATATTACACGGTGGGAGAAGGTTTCGGAGTTGCAAGCACGGTGCATATAGCAAGAGCAATAACGATAGTGAAAAGAAGCGCAATTACCTTCGCCCTTTTTTGCACCGTAGTGATGGCTATCCTTTATTAATAAGCCACTTTATGCAGTATTGACCTCTTATTCAATATGAAATTGCCCGATAAAGTACTGTTCACCTCTTCTTTTGATGATGTGTGCGGTAGATAGTTCTTTTGAAAACTGTTCTATTTCTGATGGGGGGCTTTTTTCATTGACTCCCTTTGAAAAATGAACCCAGTCTATATTCTGAGCAGTAAACTCAAATATCGAAATAAAAATAAAAAGGGGTTGTGGTTAATCCCCCTAATACCTTATCTCTATCTTTCAAATGCAACCCAGGTTTCGGTTGTTGCGACATTCCTGCTCTGATGCAAGAAATCCATGATCACTTGCGGGTCTTCCGCCTCATAAATCCATATCGCATCATACCGACCCAGCGTGTGATAAACTTTCAGGTACTTGACACCTTTTGGTGGATTCTTAAGTACTTCGTCCCCAAATTTCCTTGCCTCTCCCACCATACCGGGATTGACATTCACGCATGTCATGAATAACATCTTTTTCTCTTTCACCTCCATTTACTACCATGTTTTACATATATAAAATAAATTATATTCTTACAGAACTTATAACTCCTTGTTTATCATGTCCGGAAATTCTTTTGGAAAGATATTTAAGGTAACTAGCTGGGGCGAGTCACACGGGGAAGCGATAGGAGTGGTTGTAGATGGCTGCCCGTCAGAGCTTGAGCTGTCAGAAGCAGAGATACAGTACGAATTGGACAGGCGAAAACCGGGCGTTAGTGAGATAACCACAGGAAGGAAAGAAGCGGATGCAGTGAAGATATTGTCGGGCGTGATAGAGGGGAAAACACTGGGCACTCCTATCTCGATGCTCATCAGGAATAAGGATGCCGATTCGAGTCCTTATGGACCACTAAAAGATATTGCAAGACCCGGTCAAGCGGATTTATCCTATCAGATGAAGTATGGGATAAGGGACTATAGGGGTGGTGGAAGAGCTTCCGGACGCGAGACGGCAGCGAGAGTCGCAGCAGGTGCAATAGCAAAGAAAATCCTGGCTTTACATGGCATACATATTATCGGACATGTGCTGGAAGTGGGTGGTATAAGGGCGAGGGAAATGCGAGTCGAGGAAATAACGAGTAATGCCGAGCAAAATGCAGTTAGGTGTGCGGATTTAGCAGCTGCGAGCAGAATGGAGCTGCGAATAAAAGAAGTGAAAGCGGAAGGCGATAGTGTGGGCGGAATTGTAGAAGTAATTGCACTCGGAGTTCCAGCGGGTTTGGGCGAGCCGGTCTTCGATAAGCTGGATGCCGAGCTTGCGAAGGCTTTGATGTCTATCGGCGCGGTGAAAGGAGTGGAGGTAGGCGCGGGATTCGATGCTGCAAGGATGAGGGGGAGCGAGATGAACGATGAATTATATATAAATGAAGGGCGATTACGAGCAATAACGAACCACGCAGGCGGTATTTTAGGCGGCATCTCTACTGGCGAGCCAATAATATGTAAAATAGCCGTGAAACCTACTCCTTCTATATCAAAGACGCAAAGAAGTGTCAATATGGCGGATATGCAAGAGCTGGAGATATCTATTACGGGGAGGCATGACTCATGTATATGCCCGCGGATAGTGCCCGTGGCAGAAGCGATGGTTGCTCTGGTGCTGGCGGACTTGAAGCTAATTTTTAATTCCTATCGTTCCTAAGGGCTGACTGTCTAGAAAAGTAATAATCTGGAACAAAATAGAGAAGGCATGAAAGAGGTTTGATGCCAACCCAAGGAGTGGAATAAATTCCATGATCCCTTATGGTTACCTAACCTGGATTCTCAGGGGCTATGACAGATGAGAAACCACGACTTTTGTCGCATCTATCCAGTAACGCCCAAAGCCGCCGAGAAAGTGCCCTATTTCTACCGCGGATATGCCCTCAGGAAGGGGCGCATTTCCAGAGAGAATGGGAAGCAGTAGCAACAGCGCAAGCACCACTAACACAATTATCGTTAATATCCGCATTTTTACGTTTTACCTCTCTTTTTTATTTCTCCTTCTTATTTATATTTTTGTTCTCTCACTATAAAAATGTATCACTAACTTGCTTAATGAGGTATTACCTTGCCGTGAAAGGAAAGTGTGGAAACAATAAATTCATACTCTAAAAGTTCGATCATCATTACTCCGTATATAGTAGTATAAGTATTCTTGCGCATAGCCTGCGAACTTACCATAATGTCGTCTGGCAAAGGAGCTCAGTGCCGTATATTCTGAAACCGTGAGCGACTTCTCCGTACCATATTTAGTTCTTGGAATCGCCGCTCCTTTAATTAGATATATCACACGCCGAATCCAAACATCAATAGGAAAAGCTTCTAATTTATCAAATGCGAATAAAGAAACGCAATCAGCAACTTTTGGACCCACTCCGGGCAATGAACGCAACTCATCTCTGAGCTCGAGATAATCCGAATTTCTCAGCTCCTCCAGCAGATTCGGATTGTTCTCGACTTGCTTTGCAATCTCCGATAGGAATCTCGCTCTGTATCCAACGTTACACAGCTTAATTTCGTTTACACTTGCCTTTGCTAGCTTCTTCACTTTGGGAAAGGAGAAGAAAGCTTTGCCATTAACAATAATTTCATCACCAAACTTTTCGGAAAGGTTCCGAAGCATATTTTCGATAACGGCGATACTGGCATTTGTCGCACAGACATAAGAGATCAGGCAGTCCCAGACGCTCTGTCGGACAATCCTTAACCCGTTGAACTGTCGAATCGCTTTATTTATCTTGACATCCTTATTTATTGACTGAACTATGTTAAAGAGGTCATCATCAAGACGGAAGTAACTCTTTATAAACTCCTCCGCCACATCTTCGGGATATGCAGAGAAAAGCAGCTCGTCTCCTTCCTGTCTTACTTTTAGGCTGTTTCCATCTACAATGCCATACCACCAGCCATTTTCTTTCTCCCATCGAAATACCTGACCGCAACTTAGCGTGTAATCCAAATTGAAATGGCTCTCGAGTTTCATCTACCTCCACCGCCATTTGGTCCTATGATACCAAAGAAATCCTGATATTTTATTGATATGTTTATCCCCTCCAACACAGGCATAATGTCAAAATATAACCATACATCTTCCAGCTTTACTATCGCCCTTCTTTGTATCATAAATTATCCATCTTTCCACTTCGCCTTTTCAAATATAAGCATAAAAGCAAAAATCAAATAGTCTAATAAGGGGTGTATAAGTAATTTTAGAGCTCTGAATCCTAAGTCTAACCCCTAAACCATAAAACCTGACACCTAAACAAATACCGCTTTTATAACAAACCTCTCTTTCAAAAAGTTTTAAAAGTTTTGCCAAAGAAATATGGTAGTTTAATTATGGATAATAAATCGCCTATGATAACCGTTGCATTTGGTAGAACGAGCAAGCAATTTGAGGTTATTAAAGCACCTATACCGCATATCTTAGTCGAATCGAATAAAGAGCTACATGGGTGGTGGAATGGTATAGAACCTTATGGAAACCGGGAATGCACAGCGGAAAAGCTATTGATAAATCCTTATAACGGCTGTAGCCATAATTGCTTGTTTTGCTATTCACATGCGTTAGGCGGCTATTTCAACATTTTTCGAGAGAAAGGAGTTCTTACGGTATTCAATGAATTTGATAAAAGAACTGCGAGGCAACTGAATGGACTAAACGTTGCAAGCTGCGGCTATCTCTCGCCTGTTACTGATCCGTTCCAGCGAATAAATACGAAATATGAATTGAGTGAGAAGATATTAAAGGTATTTGTTGACCGCAATATCCCCGTGCAGTTCACAACAAAAGGAAGAATAAGCGAACGTGCACTGAAACTAATAAAAAAGCAGGAGCATTCGTTTGGCGAAGTATCTATTCTCACTACGGCGGAAGATAAGCGGGAACGGCTGATGGCTGGCGGCGCAGCAACAGACGAACTGGTGCGAAATATAGAACGGCTTGCAGATGCAGGTATATTCGCAGTGTGCCGAATTGATCCGATAATTCCTTATGTAACCGATGATGAAGAAGGATTAGATGCGTTGGTGCAGAAAGTGGCTGATGCTGGTGCGGAGCATATAATAGCAAGCTGTATGGATATTCCGCGAGCGTTGAAGTATGAGATATACGACAAGCTTGAGGCAAGGTTTAAAATACCAAGAAGGAAGATGGAGCAGTTGTATACAGAGATGCTAAGCGGTCGTTTTCATGCAAAGATAGAATACCGTAAAAAGTTGTTCAGAACGATGCGTACGATTTGCGATAGAAATAAGGTGACGCTGGGACTCTGTATGGAGTTTGAGTCACTTGGCGGGAAGAAGGTTAGAGGATTGAGCAAGGAGTTTATGAGTTCCAATAATTGTGATGGTATAGATATACCAATATATGTAAGAGCAGGGGATGGTAATAGGTTTGAGCCAGTTAAGGGCTGTAACGGTAATTGTTTGAACTGCCACATTTCGGATAAAATGCCGGTGTGTGGTATTTTAGACCTGAAAAAGGCGGGTGCATGGAAATTGCGTGATTACCGGCGCTGGAGTAGGCGTAATTGCAAAATGCCGAGTGCAAATTGAAAAGTGCGAAATGATTACCTATCTGTCCGGTTATTTTTAGTGTAGCTATATTTCATAAAAATTAATAGGCCGTTACAGCTTACGCCCATAACATTCGTAACGATAATGGGGATAGAGCCAGTATGAATCCCGTATAGAATCCAGAGGAACATACCGAAACCCATAAAAGACATCAAATGATATGATAGGTCATCGAGTTTCTTTGTTTTGTTTCCTTTCAATATCTGTGGGATATAACTGGTTATGCAGAGTAAGCCGGCGATTAAGCCAAAAATTATCCAGAACATAGTTAGATAATACATAAATCCTCTAATATATATCTACGACATCCACAAAGGGCGAAAAAATAGGACGGCTCCTATTACCATTAACACAATAGCTAAAAGCATCAGTATCTTTAATGTAGCAGCATCAGTGCCAAATATGATTGGTATCGGCCCGATCATAATAATGCCACCGCCTCTCACTTCGGGCTTTTCCTCCGCTCCGGTCTTCCATGCTTGGTACGCCATGCTGAATACCCCAGCGAGAATAACTAAAAATCCTATGCACACAAGCAAGAGACCCAGAGTTATTATCTTCATCTGCTTTTATTAGTGAAAGAAAGGCTGTTCACCACACCTCTCGCTGCGAGCATGCCCGTAGCTGCTGCATTGACGATGTCTCGTGACAGACCTGCACCGTCGCCGGCGACAAAAAGGTTCTTCACCGATGTCTCCATGTTCTTATCTACTTTTACCCGCATAGCATAGAACTTTATCTCAGGCGCATATAATAGCGTTGAATCAGAAGCGACACCGGGTATAATCTCATTCAGCTTCTCCAAGCCCTCTATGATGTCCATCGTGATTCGATGTGGCAAAGCCATAGAAATATCGCCGGGCGTGACATCAGACAGAGTATTTCGTACGAGGTTACGCTCTATCCCGTGCCATGTGGACCTTCGCCCCCGCCTCAGGTCGCCCATTCGCTGTACTATCGGCTTCCCACCCCCAATAGTAGTAGCCAACTTTGCAATTGAGCGTCCATATCGGGTAGTATTTTCGACCGGTTTTGTAAGCTCCACCCGCACGAGGAACGAGAAATTAGTGTTCTCTGATTTTGTTAACCGCAACGAATGCCCATTTACGCCTATAAAACTGTCATACACCTCCTTAACTACAAATCCACGCTCATTTGTGCAGAACGTCCTTGCAAAATCGTCATACCGTTTTGTTCTTATATGAAACTTCGGGTCGCGGTTTATCTTGGTCACGGGGTTCATGGTTATTGCTAACACTTCTACTCGTACGCCAACGTCTATACCTACATATTCCGCCTCTATCCCGTGCTTTTTTATCATCTCATCGACCCCGGCAGCACCTACTCTACCAGGCGCGGAAATAGTGCAGCTACCTCTTATTTCATCGCCCTTAGCTGTTATTACACCACGGCAAATCTTCCTTCCCAGCCCTTTTTCTTCTTCTATTATGAGGTCTGCAACATGCGTATTCAGCATAAATTCAATCCCGTGCTCCACCAAATGGTCTTTAAATGATTTTATCACTTCTTTTGTCTTATCAGAGCCTATGTGCCTCTGTTTTATCTCTATGAAGCATGCGCCAACCGAAGCAGCTCGCCGTTTTAACTCCTCTATATCTTCATCTGTACCCTTATACAGCTTGTCAGGCATGCCATGCTCCAGAAACACGCGGTCTACTGCGTTCACAAGCTGCCATGCGGTCTCCGGATCGGATAATGCTGCGAGGTCGCCTCCTATATCAGGTCTAAGGTTTAACGTGCCATCCGAGAACGTCCCGGCACCGCCCACCCCGCTCATTATGTTACATTGATCACACTGAAGACAGGTACCAAACTCTTCCATTGGACAATTCCGATCTTCTACGTCCTTACCCTGATCTATCACCAGGACCTTCTGATCTATCGCCTTGTCTATTAGCTCGTTCGCTGCAAATAGGCCCGCAGGGCCTGCACCTACAATGATTACATCGTAATAATCACGTTTCATCTTTCAATTAATCAATCAATCAACTAATCAATTAGCGGGCCAGGAGGGATTTGAACCCCCGACGGACAGGTTAAGAGCCTGCTGCTCTGCCTTTCTGAGCTACTGGCCCCTCTCTTAACTTTACGCACAAGATTACTTAAAGTTTAGTATATATATTTTTATTTGATTTTGATTTTGATTGTATATAAAGTATAATTTCTACCTATTTAGGACGCAGATTTACGCAGATTTAGTGATAGTTTGGTAGATGTACTTGTGGTGATTTGTGATCTTCATCAGAGTTACAGGATATTTCGGTTAGATTTTTTTTGAATGAAAGGTTGTTTTATCGCTAAAAAGGGGTGTTGGTAAAAGAAAAGATATATAGGTTAAGAACGACTACATAACAAAAGTAAGTATAATTGCCCGGTCCAAATGGAAGAGAAGATAATCCAGCTTGCTGCGCTTCTGCATGATGTTGGTATGTTCTGGCAGAGTGCAGGAGGAGGAGGAGGAAAACATGCAGAATTAAGTGGCAGATTTGTCCAGGGTCATGTGCCATGGGATGGTGTTGTGGACTTGATTTCTCTACATCATGACCCCACCAAATATGAATCTGGAGGGTATAAACCTTTAAAGACAATTATATGTGCAGATTGGCTTTCGTCTGGTGAGAGAAGAGATTTATCAGAAGAAAATGAGCAGGGAGAACCTAAGGCGACACCGCTGATGTCCATTTTTTCGGAGATTGAGATTGGTAAAGGCCAGCCTGCTTCTGCGCTGTATTACCCCATCAAGAAGTTGGAATTGGATAAGGACATTATATTTCCAAAACCATTAGAGGGAAGAGGGGGGAAGGATCGGCTAAAGTCTGATTATGCGGGTCTATGGGGTGATTTTGTAGAAGAAGTTGATGGAATAAAAGGGTTGACGGATTTTGATGCTTATTTCAATACGTTATACCACCTGTTACAGAAATATACATGGTGCATGCCATCAGCAGTAGGGATAGACGTCCCAGATGTTTCATTGTTCGACCATCTGAAGACGACATGTGCGGTTGCAGCGTGTCTGTATAACGCTGATGTGGAGTATCTTGATAATTTGATAGGCAGTATAGAAAAAAGTTGGAGAAAGGAAGATTTAAATGAGGAAGAGGAAAGAGCCTTGAATGGTGGTAAATTCCTTCTCATAGGTGGCGATGTTTCAGGGATTCAGAATTTTATTTATGCCATAACCTCAAAAGGAGCGGCTAAAGGTTTACGTGGTAGGTCGTTTTACCTTGAGCTGCTTACAGAAAGTATAGCGAAATATATTTTGCGTGAATTGAATTTGCCAATTGCCAATCTGCTCTATTGCGGTGGTGGTCACTTTTACGTGCTTGCGCCCAGCGGGGTAGAAGCAGATTTAGAAAGTTTAAGGAAAAAAATTGCGGAATATTTGTTAGAGGTTCACAGTGGAGAACTATATTTAGTGCTTGATTGGCTTCAAGTATCTGCTAATGTGTTTCAAAAGCGGCGATTTGACGAGGCATGGACAGGCATAGGCAAGAAAATAGCGATAAAGAAGAAGATAAAATTTGCGGAGATTTTGGATCAGCATGATAAAATTTTTGGTCATATGAGCGAAGGGGGAACAAAAGAGATATGTGATATCTGCGGTACTGAAGAGAAAGTGAAGGAAGAAGAGGGCAGGAAAATATGTAACTTTTGTAAAAGTTTAGAGCGTCTTGCGAAGGACATAGGAAAAGCAAATTATTGGCTTGAAACATGGAATAATGATATAAGAATAACAGAAAAGGAAAAAGGCAGTTGGAAAGAAGCTATTTGTAAATTTGGTATGGAATACGAGTTTGTAAATAACTTGGGTAATGATATAAAGAGAAGAGATGCAGACCAGATGTTTGTGTATAAACTAAACGATACCCATATCTCAGATATTATTTTGGGCTATATTAATGCGAAATCACCTATTTCTGTTGGCTTTAAGTTCCTGGCGAAGAATACACCTCTTGACCAAAAAGAAATAAAGGATGTAGAAGGAAACGTATTTACTTCTGAGGAAATAAAGGATTTTAGCGATTTTGCTAACGATTCTGAAGGTATAAAGAACTGGGCGGTATTAAGAGCTGACATAGACAATCTTGGCAAAATCTTCGCAAAGGGTTTAAAAGAAGACACCAGAACAATTTCAAGAGTATCAAATCTAAGCTCTATGCTTTCGCTCTTCTTTATGGGCTGGATGGAGAAGATATGTGAAAATGAGGAATACAAAGATAATGTGTACGCGATTTATTCTGGTGGGGATGACCTTTTCGTAGTTGGTACGTGGAATAAGATGCCAGAACTCGGTAAGGTAATTTATGATGATTTTAGGGTGTTTACAGGCTCAAATCCAAATATGACCTTATCCGCAGGTATAGCGATAGCGCCGTCAAAGAAATATCCATTGTATCAAGCTGCGGATTTGGCTGGTGAGGCGTTAGATAAGTCAAAAGGTCTTGACGATAAAGATGGACTCACGTTTCTGGATATTCCGATGAAGTGGAATATATTCAGCCGAGATGTTATAGAATTCAGGGCTGCGTTGAAGAAACTTCTTGCGGCTGGCGTTTCTCGTGGTTTCTTACAAAAAATGTGTGAGATATATGATGAATATAAAAAACAGAAGTCAAAGCATGGCGTGACTTTAGCAAAGTATGATGACCGATATGGCAGGTGGAGATGGTTATTGGCGTATGTGATTGTGAGAACAAAGGTCTCAAAAGAGAATAAGCATTTATTGGAAGGATCAGAACGGCACATTCGTAAAAATATAGTGTATTTACCTATCGCAGTGCGTTGGGTAGATTATTTAACGAGAAAGGAATAGGGTGAGAAAAATGGGTGATGGAATCGTAGAGGAAATAAAAGGTGAATTGCAATCCATACTGGATGGTGATTCCGAAAAAATAGTGAATAACGCGGATAAATTGGGCAGGCATTTGGGTGGAAGACTCTCTACATCTCAGATAAGACGCATTTTCAGTGACGTGAAGCAGATGGAAAAATATGACAAGAACCGGTTAAATCTGCTACGGCCAAAAATGGCTTATACTGCCGCTCGACATGGGCATAAGAAACAAGGAAGATTAGTTGGAGAGATAGTAGACTTGCAGGAAGTTTTGGATGAGTGCATAAAAAAAACGAATAGCGAAGAGGAGTTCAAGAATTTTAGAGATTTTTTCGAGGCAATATTGGCATATCACCGTTATTATGGTGGAAAAGAATAGTGGGTAAAAATGGAAGAAATAAGTTTAGATGGGAAAATTGTGATAACAGGAAAGATCAGGATAGAAACAGGTTTAAGTATTGGTGGTGGGACTGTTGGATTAAATATAGGAGGAGTGGACAATCCCATAATAAAGGATGCAGAAGGTAAACCGTATATTCCAGGCTCATCGCTAAAAGGCAAAATGCGTTCGCTCATAGAGAGAAGTAGTGGTTTGGCTAAGGATGAAAACAGGGTATGGGTAATAAAACCAAATGAGAAAGGAGAAGGGGGCATAAGCATTCACCTATGTGATGACTACAATTGTAATGTTTGTAACATATTTGGGAGGACAAACGGAGAATTTCGCAAAATAGACGCTAACAAAGGGAACAAAATCTCCGATGAGCTTGTTAAAGTTGAGAATACGACACCAACTCGCCTGATAGTTAGTGATGCTAAACTTTCAGAGGACAGTATAGGGAGGATAAAAAAGCTGAAGACCGACTTAGAATTTACAGAAGTAAAATGGGAGAATGTAATAGATAGAATAACATCTGCGGCGAATCCAAGGCAGATGGAAAGGGTTCCGGAAGGTGCAGAATTCGAGTTTGGGATGATATACAACGTCTTTACGGAATCAGACAAAAGCAACTTGAAGGAAGTATTTAAAGCACTGGAGTTTGTTGAGCACGATTATCTTGGAGGAAGCGGTACAAGGGGATATGGCAAGGTGAAATTTGAAGACGTAAACGTATATTGGAATTCAAGAGCGGATTATGAGAACGGTGATGTGGACATAGCGGAAAAACCGACAATAAATGGAGAATATACAACTCCCGCAAGCATAGTAAAGAATTTTGAAGTGATAAAGGAACCGATCACATAGTATGAAGGTATGTAAATTACAGCCAAAATCGCATTTCCATCTCGGTGAGAAGGGAACCGTTTTGGAGAAGACATCGAATTATGTACATTCAGATACGTTATTCAGCGCTATTTGTAATGCGTACAGATTGCTTTATGGTAATGAAGAACTTGAGACTATGTTAGAAGGATTTAAGCGACAGGAGCCACCATTTTTAATCTCTTCTGCGTTTGTGTACGCAGACGATATATTGACGTTTCCTTTACTGCTATCCCTAGACTGGGATAAATATGTGGATGCAGAAATAATAGAAGAACTAAACGCAGAGAGAAAAGATAGGGATAAAATAGATTCTTTCGACCTCCTGAAAAAGTTAAAGCGTGTGAAATTTGTTTCTGCGCGGATTTTCTGGGACGTGGCTCAGGATGCGCGTAGGATAAAGCGATACATTAACGATATTAACATCATTCAGGGCATTCTCTTTGATGATACTGCAGTAGAAGGATTAAGAACGAGATTTGGAGTCAAAGAGAATAGGGCTATAATGATTTTTGGAAACATGGAAGTCCCGAGGGTTGCAATAGATAGAAAAACAAATTCATCACATATTTACCATTTTGGTGAAGTTTCCTTTGCAAATGATTGTGGACTTTATTTTCTGATTGATTCGCGGCTGAAAGAATACGAGAAGAAATTGGATGCCGCCATGAGAGTGCTTGGAGACGAAGGAATCGGTGGAGACCGAACCTACGGTAAGGGATTGTTTAAACCGAAATTTGAAGAGCTAGAAGTGAATATGGCACCAAAGAATCATTTTGTTACGCTTTCGCTCTATTATCCCAAGAAAGAGGAAATAGCTATGCTAAAAGAGCGATACTACGGGTTGTTAAGCCGAGGGGGATGGATATATTCACCGGATGCGAAGAATTTGAGGCGGAGAACAGTGAGGATGTTCTCAGAGGGGTCAGTGTTTAGCACGGAGTCGGATTCAGGAGTGTATGGCGGTTTAGCAGACGTTAAGCCGGAGAAATTTGAAGAACATGAAGTTTATAGATATGGGTATGCGTTTGCAGTACCTATGGAGGTAAGCGAATGAAGTATGAGCTGGAAGTAATTTCCCCAGTTCACATAGGTAGTGGCGGCACAATAAGCCCGATTGAGTATGTAGTAGAGGACAATTTTTATCGTGTGGACATGGATGGGCTTTTTGAGGATGATGGATTTGACACCGATGGATTCATTGAAGATGCGAAGGCAGGAGCATTTTATCTTGGTAGATTCGATTCAAAGCATGCGAAAGAGCATGTTAGATATTGTTTAGACATTTCAAAATCGGTAAAAAAGGACCTTTATAAATCGGTTTATCAACCAAAAGGGGAGATAAAAGAATTCATTAAGACAGGTGATTTGCCATATATTCCCGGTAGTTCAATGAAAGGGGCAATAAGGACTGCAATTTTATGGAAAGCATTAAACGATCCACGAATATTAGAGGATGCAAAAGAAATTATAAGGACGCAGGGGAGAGTAAATCCAAAGAAGGCAGATGAAGGAATAGAAAAGATTGTTTTTGGTAGAAATCCTAATTATGATATACTAAGAGTATTACAAGTTTCTGATAGCGAAATAACAACGATGAATAACCTTGAATTATCAAAAGTGGTAATCTTAAGCGATACAAGAGACGGATATGGATGGAAAACGTTCCAAGGAAGAAGGTCATTTATAGATCACGATTATAATGATGCCACGCCTATTTTTATCGAAGCACTGAAGCCAGGGAGTACATTAACAGGGACATTAAAGATAGATAATTGGCTCTTGCGAGGAGAAGGAGAAAGGATAGCAGAAGAGCTGCAATTTAATGGCAAGCAGTATCTGATAGAAGATGTTGCAAGGAATTGCAAAGAATACGCTAAGGATTTTATCGCAGGTGAAAAAGAGTTTTTTGCGAGATATAGCGGTGATGCGTTAAGAAGGATAGTAGAATTCTATAAAACGCTAGGAGTGGAGGTTAAAAATTTATCGGAAAAAGAATTTTTACTCCACATTTCATGGGGCTCGGGTTGGCATGGAATGACAATTGGAGAATTATTTGGTGTAAAGGCTGTAGAAATGCTACGTAGAAATTTTGATTTGGGAAAGAATAACAAAAGAAGTTTTTGCAAGAAGTGCAATACACAATTAGTAAAAGAGAGATCAGATGATAGATACCGTGACTATTGCCAAAAATGTAGAAAACACAGAGGAAGAAATGAACAATATCAAAAGATAGTGAAAATGATTTGGCCGTTCCCAAAAACACGCCGTCTCGTATTTGAAAATGGAAAACCAAGATACCCACTCGGCTGGTTAAAATTAAGAATTGGAGATTGATTGAGATGAAAAAAGCAATGATTATCTCTGTTGGTGGAACGCCAGAGCCAATAATAAAAAGCATTAATACTTATAGGCCGGACATAGTACATTTCATGCCATCACAATCGTCTATAACACAGATAGGCGAAATCACCACGAAAACGGGGATTTCTGCAGCGCAGATAAAAACGAAAATTCTGGATGACCATCAAAGTCTTGTAAGCGCATTTAAAACGGCATCGGCGATAATAAAAGAGCTAAAATCGGATTATGAGATATGGATAGATTACACAGGCGGGACAAAGAGCATGTCTGCGGGCTTAGTGATTGCAGGGCTTAACGAGGGCTGTAAATTCGTTTATGTCGGTGCGGTTGATGACAAAGGAAGGAATAAGGAAGGCATGGGCATTGTAAAAGACGGTTTTGAAAACGTTTTACCGCAGGCGAATCCGTATGAACTATTTGCGAAACTTGAGATCGATAAGGCAATAGATTCCTTTAACTGCTATCAGTTTGCTGCCGCTTTGAACAATTTCGATTCCGCGCTTGGGAAGATCCAGAGTGAGAGAGAATGGGAGAAGTTACGGATATTACGTGAATTAACCGATGCCTACTCGTCATGGGATAGGTTTAAGATTCTTAAAACAAAAAAGGCAAGCCTCATTAGCATTCTTGATAAGAACCTGTCTGACCTGAGGAAGATATACAAATTATCAGAAGATAAAGAGCCCGATTTTGTCAATCAGATAGAGAAAAACATAGCATTTTTGAAATTGCGATTTGGAGATGTAAAATACGCCATAGCAGACCTGCTAAACAACACCAATCGTAGAATAGAAGAAGGGAAATACGATGATGCAGTAGCACGGCTTTATCGTGCGATTGAGCTCATTGCACAGATAAAACTAGCAGAAGAAGGATTGAATGACCTATCAGAGCAGAAATTTACGATAGAAGACCTGAAGAGGAAAAATTTATCGGATGATATAAGTAGATATGAAGATTATGCTGACGAGAAAGGAAGATTAAAGCTTGGTTTGGAGAACAAATATAAATTATTGAGATTTCTGGGCTGGGAAGAGGCAGATACGATTTATCTGAGAAATAGAAAATTAAAAAACCTGCTAAAAAAGCGTAACAGCTCTATTTTAGCTCATGGCTTAGAGCCCGTGGAGAAAGAGACGGCAAAAGAGCTATTTGATGATGTGAAGGCGTATGCTAAAATTGTTCTTCCGGAACTTAATGAACTAATGGAAGAAGCGCGTTTTCCTAAATTGCGAGGATAGCCACTCATGACCCTCAAAACGCTTGTACTAATCCTCAACACGGAAAGAGCAATAAAAGAATCCGCAGCCAAGCTCAGAGGCTACATTGCGGGCAGATTCAAACAATACCCGATTCTACACCATCACATAGAAGAAGCGGGCT
>CAZOEM010000009.1:0-17445 GCA_964578735.1 uncultured Halobacteria archaeon
GCGAGCTATTGTATATACGGGATATTGTAGCCTATAAAACCCATAATGTCAGGCTATAATGATCGTGTTATTACTCTGGTCTTCTCCGGCTGCCATCCCTATGGGGGTTATCCCGATAACCAGCCCTATTGCTACAACGAGAAATAACGCATAAGCTATTTCCCTATCTATTTCCATTTCTTTTTAACACCTCCTTGTGTCTTGCTATAATACATAGTAGTTTATAAGTCAATAGCTTACTTAAAAAGCTTCGACATTTTTTTTACGAATCGAAAGTTAATTTAATAGTTTTGCATCTTCCTGAAGATAGTCGGACAGCTTATACAGGTTATTATCGCAAGCAATATAATTGCCGATTCCATTGTTGCATCTATCAATCCGAGTTCCAAACCAACAGCAGCCATAGCAATTATCAAGCTCAATCGCGAAGAGAGTAACACACCTGCGGATATGCTATCCTTCACTGAATAACGAACGATAAAAAGCAGCGACGGGACTAGCTTCACCACAAATGCGGTTACAAGTAACATAGGTACAAGATAAATCCCTCCTCCTGCTAGTGCTCCCAGATCAAACTGCATACCAACGGTTATAAAGAATAGGGGTATGAGGAATCCGTAACCAATCCCGAAGAGTTTCTGTTCGAGCACTGTCCCACCGCGGAACAATAGGGAAAACATCACACCAGCGAGAAACGCACCCAGTATAGCCTCGACATCTGCTATCTCGGATATGGCAACGAATACGAGCAATAATGCGAATGCGGCCCTTACGCCCATCTCTGACGGCTGGTCGGATTTGAACCAAGCAGAAAGACGCTCGGGATAATGCCAAATCACAAGCTTACCCAGGTAATACACGGTGAAAAACAGAATGAAAACGAGCGCAATTAAAAACATCCCCTCTGTGATTCCTTTTTTAATCTGTATCGTGTAGCCCGTAAGGAGCAGCGTGGTAGTAAAATCAGCAATGAATGCTGATATGAGTATCGTCTGCCCAAATTCACTCTTTAACATCCCTAGTTCCCGAATCGTTGGGACAATCAATCCTACTGCGGTGGTTGAGAGGACAAGGGCAAGATAAAAGCCATAGCCCTGTAGATGTGTCAGGAATATTGAAATGCCAAGCGTGGCGATGAATACAAATGTACCGATGATAAAAAGTCTCGCTCCATGTACCTCAACCATAGAAAAATCTATCTCCAGCCCTACTAAAAACATCAGAAATATAAGTCCAAAGCTTGCAAGAAAATCTATTACTATCCTCCCTTCCGCTTCGATTGAGAACCCTAAAAGCCCTAGTAGGATTCCACATAGAATCTCTCCAACCACTGCGGGAACGCCGATTCTACCGGAAAGAATCGGGATGATGAATGCAAAGACCGCGATTAGCAACAGGAGTATATACGAACTTATTATTATGGTCATCGTCATATCTTATCTGTCACACCGCGGTTAGCACAGAACAGGGGGCGTCATTTATTATTCTCCTTAATATATCTGATCCCATAACTCCTTTTCCTTGCCCGGGAATTACGACAAGTTCGTAATTACCACTTTTTACTTCCTTTATCGCTTCTATCCTTGGGTTACCTTCCACCCGCTTCTCTATAATCTGTACGTTTCCTTCTTCGCCCAACTTTCTTATACTCTTTATTAACTCACTCGGGACCTCCTCCAGGAAGAGTAAATGAAGGTCGGAACTGCACATATGCGCCATCTGAACTGCGTATCTGCCAACGCTCTCTGACGTATCTGAAGAATCGAGTATGGCAAGAATAGTTTCGTAATACCGGAAGGTCCTTGCTACAAGGACGGGACAGGAAGCGGATTTGATTAACCCCAAAACGACACTCCGTTTAAATACCTTATCCAATATACCCAGCTCTTCATGGTCTATTACTATACAATCCGGGTGATATGGTTGCCCTTTTGTCTCTAAGTTCATTATCACTCCTTCCGGATAACGCCCGTGTTTCTTTACAATATCGGTCAGTTTTTCCTCTTCCAACAGGATTTTTAGTGGTACGCTTCTTACCATAGCCATGAATTTCATTTCCTGGCTGTCTATATCCGGAGAAGATACAGCAGTGACCTCTGCCTTTGCTACGGAAGCAACTAACAACGCTTCTTTGAACGCTTTCTCAACCGCATTATTATCCAATATGAGAACGAGGATTTTAGTGAATTGTATGTGATTCGCTGTAGCATCAGAGCGCATCAGATCGCTGATGAGATTTGCTACTATCCTTGTAGGAAACATGAGGTATTGAATGCCCAGCTCCTGGAATCGCTCTCTATTCTCCTGATATTCTACCCGAACAATTATCTTTTGTACTCCGTGCTTCTTCGCAATGGCTGCAGCTCGGTAATTGACGTCGTCATCGTTTGTGAGCGAAATAAAGGTCTTTGCATCTTTCAAACCCACTTGCATTAACAGTTCTTCATCAGTTCCGTCACCGATAATCACCTCGACACCCGCTAATTCCGATAGCTCTTCTGCTTTTTCCGGTTTTATCTCGATTATTACTGTCTCGTGCAACTGTACCGCTAGCTCTCTTCCTGCTCTACCACCACCAACAATGATATTTCTCATTTCTTCTTCTCTCTCTCTTTGCTTTCGACGGAACTAATCTAATAGAAATTACCCTATCCAAGTTTAAGAATCTATTTATAGTACGTGCATTGCAAAGATGTATTTACTGTAAGCGAGAAAGGAAGAAAAATGGGGGAAGAGGGTTTTCTGCTGGACATTGATTACATAACGGAAAAAGACGAGAAAGGTACTGAAAAGCCGGTTATAAGACTATGGTGCAAGAGCAAAGAGGGTGCGGATTTTATCGTTTTGGACAGGAATTTTGAGCCTTACTTTTATGCTTTCTCTTCTTACGCTAATGGTCACTATATAGAAGGAAAGAAGAGACAGATAGAAGAAATTGCTATAGCAAGAGAAGAGGAAACGATAAGAGTTAAGCGAGTGGAATTATGCCAGAAGAAATTCCTCGGGGTCAATCAGAACGGCTTAAAAATTTTCACTTCACATCCGAGGCATGTTCCGCTATTGCGAGAGGCAGTCAGTAGGGTGGGGCTTACCGTGTTGGAAGCGGATATTCTATTTGCAATTCGGTACTTGATAGACAAGCAGTTGAGACCTTTTGACGGTATAATTGTAGAAGGTGAAGGAGTAGAGCTGAGCTATGGGACGGCTATTGTCGCTTCCAGGGTGAGCTATAATAAGATGGAAGGGCTCCCGGCACTCAAAATTCTCGCTTTTGATTGCGAGATGGCTACTCAGGGCGGCTATGGCATGCCATCACCTGCAAGAGACCCTATAATAATCATTTCCGTTGCATATTACGAGGGAGAAGAGGTAAAGTCGAAGTTGTTTGTGATAGATGATGGAGATTATGCACGTGGTGACGATGAAAAGCTACTACGCGATTTTTTGGACTTCGTAGGATATTTACAGCCGAACATCATTGTGGGCTATAATTCAGACGGTTTTGATTGGCAATATATACGTGAGCGAGCAAAATTGTACGGGCTTCGTCTGCGTGTGGGCGCAGATGGCAGTACGGTCCGTTTTGAAAAAGGGGGCGCATTGCCGGGAGTAAATATTAGAGGCCGGTTAAATGTAGACCTTTTCAAGCTTGCAAAGCGAGACCTGGACAGCGTGAAGGTAAAGAAATTAGAAAATGTAGCTGAATTTCTCGGCGTAGTGCGTAAAACGGAGCGCGTGAATTTATTGCCGCGCGAGATTAACGAAAGCTGGTTTAATGTCTCTGGACGAGAGCGATTATACGAATATGCAGAAGCAGATGCGGTCAGCGCATTGGGGATAGCGGGGAAGATGTTACCGCTACAAATCGAGCTGTCTAAAATGGTTGGTTATCCGCCGGACGAGCTAGCAAAGATGGGTAGAGGCCGTCAGGTAGAAGCTTTTTTGACTGCGGAGGCATTTAAACGGGGTGAGCTGGTGCCGCCGAAAGGGGGATCGGAAAAGACATTCGAGGGCGGTTTCGTGCTTCTGCCGGAAAAGGGCCTGCACGAAGATGTCATCGCTCTCGACTTCTCTTCTATGTACCCGACCATCATGATCTCTTTTAACATCTCGCCCGATACTTTTGTTGATGCTATGGAAGCCAGGGAAGAGGACGTGTATGTCGCACCGGAAGTGGGCCATGCATTCAGGAAAGCGCCGGATGGATTCTTTAAAAGGATAATGAGCGATTTGATTACGAGAAGGAGAGCGATAAAGGCGGATATGAAAAGCTATGAAAAAGCGAGTGATGAATATCGCCTTTTAGACATACAACAGCAAAGTGTCAAGATACTCACGAACAGCTTTTATGGCTACACCGGGTGGAGTGCGGCGAAGTTTTACAAGCGAGAATGCGAGGAAGCGACAACGGCATGGGGGCGCCATTTCATAAAGCGAGCAGTGAAAATGGCAGAAGAGTCCGGGTTCAAGGTTATTTATGGCGATACCGATAGCATATTCGTAAAATTCCCGCTTGAGGTCGATGGCGGTAGAAAAGAAGTGATATTGGCGAAGGCGGAAGAGATTTCCGCGCGAATAACAAAAGAACTCCCGCTTGAACTCGCATTCCAGGATTTCTTCAAAACCATCTTCTTTACGGGAAAGAAGAAGCGGTATGCCGCGCTTACCGATAAGGGTGAAATCGTGGTTCGGGGATTAGAAGTGCGCCGTGGAGACTGGTGCGAGCTGGCGAAGGAGGTACAGACGGAAGTAATAGAGCTCATTTTAAGGGATAAAGACCCGGAGAAGGCAATGGCATATGTTAAAAGCGTAATAAGGGACTTAGAACAGGGGAATTTACCCGTGCATAAGCTGATAATTCACAAATCGCTCACTCGAAAGATAAGTGCGTATGATACGAAACAAGCGCATGTTATAGCAGCGGAAAGGGCTTTGGCTTCTTCGTCTCATATTACATACGAGGTGGGCTCAAAAGTCCCTTATGTGATACTAAAAGGCGCGGGGAAGACAAGTGATCGCGCTTTTCCCATCGATATTATGGAGCGAAGCGAAAGGAATGCAATATACGCGGAGGGGAAAAGCCATCAGATTGACGTCTCTTATTATCTCCTGCATCAAGTAATACCTGTTGCCCATAGGGTGCTGCAACTTTTTGGTTATGTCACTTCATCTTTTGCGGTGGGGGGGCAGAAGACATTAGGGGATTGGTTTTGATGATGTTACTAAGGTCAAGTAACCGAAAAGCTTTTATATACCCACCCATTATCTTATCATGGTAATAAAAATGGCTGAACTACCTATAGCACCTGTAACCAGGTTGGTGAGAAATGCCGGAGCAGAGCGAGTAAGCGAAGAAGCAAGTATGGCGCTAGTAGAGCTTTTAGAGGCAGAGGGCGAGAAAATAGCTGCAAAAGCGGTAAGCCTCGCTAAACACGCCGGAAGGAAGACAGTAAAAAAGGAAGACATCGACGAAGCAGTAGCATAAACCAAAAAGGGTAATGTAATTTGAAGGGTAATTAGTAAATTTACCCTTTATTTCATTTTTTTACTCGAAATCGCTCATACTTAGCGCTTTCATTCTTCTTAGTCCTGCTATCTCATTTATGACTTCGGCAACTGCTTTCGGCACTAATCCCCCCCAGCTTTCGCCGTTTAACATTCGCCTTCTTATCTCGCTACCCGAATATTCCTTCCTGTTAAACATAAGCGGAACACGCACGTCATAGCCACGCTCCTCGAATAAGCGTTCTATTAACGGGTTATTTGTATATGCTACATCCACGGGGGGTATCAAAGACTCGACATGCGATACCCAGACGGCATTCCAATTAACATCCAGGATAGGGACAATGTAAAAGTTGGTGATGCCGCTATCACGTAATGATTTTGAAATCATCAGATAGCGCTCGCCAGCAGTAAAAGGGTTCTCTAACTCGTGGCTTCTTTGCGCTGATCCGATGCAGATAATGACCTCGTCCGCTTCCAAAGCTATCTCTTCTATTACCGAATGATGTCCGAGGTGGTAGGGCTGAAACCGCCCTATGTATAGTGCTCTCATTTCTCCTTTATCTTCCCACATTTTATAAATATCTCTATGCCTACGAATGAATTTGTAGTTATGACATTTTTAACGAGTGGGTTTATTTTATATAAATAGATGTCTATAGGTAAGTATACGGAATAACAAAGGAAAAGGGGGGAGATTTGGAATGACTAAAGCGGTATTATTTTTAGCTACGGGATTTGAGGATATTGAAGTTGCAAGTATTATCGATACGCTCAGTAGAGGCGGAGTAGAAGTAGTAATTGCAGGCCTACAAGCAGGAGCTGTTGAGGGTAAGTATAGAATAAAAGTGGTTCCTGATATATCGATTGATGAGATAGAGCTCGAGAAATACGATGCTATCATTTTACCGGGCGGATACCCGGGCTATGCTAATCTTGGAGCTGATAGGAGAGTTTTAGAGGCGGTAAAAAAAGCATTTGAAATAGGGATATTCGTGGCTGCTATTTGTGGGGCGCCTTCGGTCTTAGCAAAGGCAGGGGTATTAAACGGTAAGAAAGCGACGATTTATCCGGGGATGGAAGCGGAGTTGAGAGGGGCGAAGCCAGGTAATGAGCGAGTTGTAGTTGATGGTACGATTGTTACCAGCCAGGGTCCGGGTACGGCAATAGAATTCGGAGTGAAATTAGTAGAGATATTAGCAGGCGAGAAGAAAGCCCAAGCGCTTAAAAACGAACTCGTAGCGAATTATTAAGGCAACAAATAAAAGGAGGATAATAAAAATCACCCAAATCCTGGTCCTTTCTGTCATGGAAATACAGAGGCATCGGCGGCATAAAGGCAACGGGTATTACCAGGTAGATGATAGAGGTAGGGGTATCCTTTAGTTATTTACTCTAATTCCAGTTTGATACCGCCAACGCGTGGAGCTAGTACATTGTAGAGTATCGCGAATATAGCGTATATTATAAACACCAGTATGAAAGTCACCACGGGAAATACTATTAACGCTGCGATTCCTAAGCCCGCTATTCTTATCCCTGCCGGTTCCGCTGCGCCAGGTATTGCACCTATGAATGCACCCATTGTCGCCACGTAAATTATTGCAACGACAAAAGCCAGTACTGCCTCAATCAATGCTAGCATTAAAGCAAAAGGCACCACTGGTACCTTTTTTATCGTTTTTGTTTCCACTTTTTTTTCTCACCCCCTTAAATTTATTTTAAACATTTAACTTACTAAAAGGGGCATAGGGAAATACCACTTTATAAACTTTTCGGTTATATTAAATTAATATCGCCTGACGTTCACTTCACAGTTTCATCCTACCTACATCCACGTATCTTATCCCATCCGCTACGGTAAACGCGAATATCATCCTCTTCCTTACGCCGTGTGCGAGCCTTACAGCCCTTGATAGTTCCGGCAATGAGAAAACATGCTCTTCGGAGAGCACGTGGACTAAATACAACGAGTGTTTCAGTTGCATCGCTTTGTAGACCCGGAAATGAGAACCGAACTTGAACCCCGTCTTCACCATCTGTCCCTTTTCCATCAAGTCCTCGTAAACTGCATATTTATCTGCAAAATCCGCTTCTATTCCGCTTGCATATTCGATGAATCGCTCAAAGGGTTGAGAGTTGAGAGTTGAGAGTTGAGGCGCTACTTCTATCTCTAGCATACCTTTTCGCATCAGAAAAGCAGCTTCGAGAAAAGAGAGCAGCAGCCGCTTCTCTTTCGTTAAATTACCATAAAAATAGGTCCTGTAAAGAGTCTCGGCCAAATCAGCATCCCATAGGACTACACGATCACCGAACAGGGTCGCTTTTACTTTTACATTTAGCTCTTCTTTTCTCGCTTCCGGCCTCTCAAACTTAGCGTCTTTCACTTCATAGTATGTGATGTCGCTTTCTTCATCAACAACAGCAATAATGGGCTCTTTTCGCATGTTCCGAGCTAAAATAAGCAGCTCCACTAATTCTTTCAACGATATAGTATCGCTTTCCGATAGAATACGGATAAAATGTCTCGCGGGCTTCTCGCCTGGCTTAACGCCACGAGGATAAAGCCAAAAATCTACTCCGCCTGGCTGCACTACATAGCCTCGCTCTTTCAAGTCATTGTAGACGAGGTATCTCAATCCGAACTCTGGTGAGAGGACCAATGCACGTTTAAAGAACTCGTCCGGATTTATCTTGTTCCCTTCTTCATCTCTTATCTCTATCTTATCCGTTTCAAGCAGGCCAGCAGCTTCTTCCAACTCTAACCGGCCCCTTTTTCTATCGTGCCCTCTCGCCGGGGCATCTGCTTCTGACCCCGCTACTATAACCTTCCCGCCTGAAAGTACTCCTTGCATCTATAATATAGCTTCTTTGTATTTGTTTACAATATCGTAATTATAGCAATACCGAAAGCAAGTGTTATCCCCATCCCAAAAAGAATTAATGACATAGCAAACATGTGCAAAGTCTTTAGATCGCTTATCCCAGATAGCAGCGATGAGTTCAGGTCAGTTAGCCCAAAAAGAATTTGCGCCTGGGTTATATCTGACTCGGATGTGAGATTTTCCCCCCTCCTTTTTATTTCCTCCTTTATCTTCTTCGTCTCTTTTAATATCTTTATCACTTCTTCTACCCGGTCCTTCTCGCTCTCCTCTGCCCGTTCCTTCTTCATTCTTCGCAGAAAAAAGAACGCATAAGCGAAAGCAAAAGCTGCGAGAATGAGCGCCAGAGCTACAAAAGTGTATCCTATCATCCTGTTCAACGGTATATTACCATTTAATACTGTCGCTACCTCAACGCCTGCTGCAAGCACCAATACGAAAATCATCTTTCTTCTTTTTTATATCTGTATCGCAGATTCATAAACCTTCTATACAAACATAAATAAGCTTTTTGTTCCGCCATTCAAAGAGGTCAACAAAGATTCAACATATGTCAAAAGGCAGAAGTAAGGGCTCTACCTTTATTTAAAGTTATCTACAAGGCATATACGTTTGTCCAAAAAATAACTTGCATACTTCTGTTTATTTCATAGGTTAGAGTTACGGAAAGCCCGAAAAATGTTATATGATCATAACATATGATAGAAAAGTATGCCCCAAGTGTGTAGAATGGGGACACCGAGGGGGTGGAAGAAGAATCGTATGGGTACTTATTTTGGAGATACGAAAAAACCCGAAAACTTTATAAACTCTCCTATCAGTGGTAGCTGTATAGTATACCTGAAAAGGCTACTATAAATAGGCAGAAGGGAAGCTACAGTGAAATGTAGCGGAAATATGGTGAAAAAAAAGTAGGAGGTGATAAACGAAAAATGAAAACTATTTATGATTCGATGCAAAAAAAAGCGAAGAAGATATTGCCATTGGTTGTTGTTGCCGTGCTATCTGTATCGCTGGGGTGTACAGTAGCAGTGGTAGCAGATTCTAGCTGTGCCTGTCATTCCTACATGGGCGGGCCTGACATTAATGCGAATTTTGAGACATCACTGCACCACACCGGTGCGGGGATGAAAGGCGAATATGAGCGAGGAGCGGCAGGAGAATTCGACATTAATATGACTGAGTATTATGAGCAGTGGAACTGCTCTAGCTGTCATGCCAGCACTTGCGGAGATTGTCATGGGCAGTATGGAACTGAGACCACGACGGAGGGGCATGTTGGGGTAGATCCGAGTACGGATATGTCGACCTGTGACAAGTGCCACTATCTGAAACAGACCTCGATCTTTAAGGGGGAGCTACCAGGACATACCGGGAGCAAAAAACCGATAGTAGGTGACGTAATAGATCATCCGATGGACGTCCACTATGAGGAAGGGCTAACATGCATGGACTGCCATACTGCGGAAGAGATGCACGGTACTGGTGTTGAGTACACCACAATGCTAGAAGCAGTGAATGTATCGTGTGAGGATTGCCACAACAGTCCGGGAAAGACTGTCGAGATCAAGGGCGAGAACCTCTCGGTGACACAGTATTCGAATGATATCCCGTCACACAGAATACATGATAATCTCGACTGTACAGCATGCCACACAGGATGGGCGCCCAGATGTATAAACTGCCATTTAGATACTAGGGCAGGCTGGGGAGTACAATTGGATGACTTCCATCTTGCTATTGGCGCAGATGGTGATATACAACCATTCATGAAACAGGTGACAGAATATGCTAAGCCGATAGACAATATGACCGAGAATATGACACATACAGGATATGCTGCGTGGAAGACACATACAGTTACAAGAGAGGCAAAGAATTGTACAGCATGCCACAGGAGCTCTGAAGCGCTATGCGAGGGTTGCGAGGGTCAACAAATACTCGGAGAAGGAGGTTCATTTATACCACAAGAGATAATAGACTGGGTTTTAGCTATACCACAAGGGATATTAGACAGGATTTCCAAGCCATAAAAAAAAAGCCAACTGAACAAACAGAACGACAGAAATGTTAGTGACACTGTATCTTGCAACGCGCAAACATTAGAAATAGGGGCATGGGTCCTTGAGAACAGCTTGGACCCCCATTATTTTTTCACTGTGCTGAAGATGCAAAACAAGAAGAGAAAAATCTTGATACCCAAAGTCTTGTGTTAATCTCGTGGTATCTTGTTGTTTAAAAAATAGAAGTTTTGAGCAAGAAAGAAGAGGTGACAAAAGATGAACGAAAAAGGATCGGTGGTCAAACTGGACAAGCTGGATAAAGAACTGCTACAGCAATTACAGGACAATTTCCCGGTGCAGAAGAGACCCTGGACTGATTTGGGGAAGAAACTCGGAATCTCGGAGGACGAGGTGCTATCGCGCATACAGCGGCTTTCCGCAGATGGCGTTATCCGAAAACTCCGCACGATCCTGGATGCCAAAAAGTTGAACACCTGTTCTTCCACTCTGATGGCGATGAAAGTGCCCGAGTCGAATATGGAAGGGGTTGTCAATGTCGTTAATGAATACATGAGCGTGACTCACAACTATCGCCGTGAGCATGACTATAATCTCTGGTTTACCGTGACAACATGCGGTAGTAAAGACTTAGGAAGCACGGTGGAAGAGATAAAAAGAAGAACCGGAATCCCGGAGCACGACATCTTAGACCTCCCTACTACCGCTGTGTTTAAGATTGACGTCCGCTTTAAATTTACCAATGGTGGTCTAAAAGCGATGAACGGGAACACTAACGGGAACACTAACGGGAACTCTAACCTGAACAATGCGGATGCTATAAATAAGGCCATTATATACAGCACGCAGGAAAGAATACCTCTAGTTGATGAGCCATTCGCGGAAATAGCAAAGGAGACGGGGATAAGTCAGGACGAAGTGATCGCGCGGTTAAATGAGCTGATAAGTCAGGGTGTTATCAAACGACTGGGTATTTCTATCAATCAGCGAAAGATAGGCATCGTGGCTAATGCGGTAGTGGCGTGGAAGGTGCCGCAGGAACAGGTAAAACGCGTTGGGACTCTGCTGTCCGCATATAGGGAGATAACCCACTGCTACGAACGAGTGACCGTGCCCGGGAAGTGGGAATGCAATTTGTTCACAGTAATCCACAGTTACAATCGAGAATCCGTAGAAGAAACCGCGAGAATGATGTCAGAAGCCGTTGGCATCTTCGACTATCTGGTCATGTTCAGTAACGAACAATTTAAACGGACCAGCGTTATGCACCCATACTAATTTGACAATGTCAAATTAACACGATTTTCAAGGTGGACCATATAACCGCAGGGTTATCTAGGTATATAAAGTATAACTTCTGCCTATTTAGGACGCAGATTTACACGGATTTAAGGGATATAAATTATGACTCTGCGTTCGCCAGGAATTAATTATTATAACCCTCCAACAGAAAACGAAGTTTTTGGATGTAAATTAGCTGATTGGAACCATCCAATGCTTAGCCTTAGCTACAATTGATTTGCACCCGAAGGGTGCTTTCTTGTTGCCCGATTTTCATGCCCCCGGTAGGGACACCACGGCTCCTCGGCTAAATAGTCGCCTTTTAATTCCCCTGGCTCTTGTAAACCGCCGCATACGTCTACGAAGCTCGTTAAGCCATATGCTCGCGCGCGACAGCCGCCGCAAATAGCACGATATTCGCAAGTCCCGCACTTGCCTTTCAAGTTGTCTAAGTCACGAAGCGCTTTTAGTACCGGCGAATGGTACCATATATCGCGGAAATGCGTCTCTCGTATATTACCAAGTTTTATCGGTAGGTATGGACATGGGGTGACTTCGCCAGTGGGATAAATGCGGCAATATGCGAGCCCGGCAATACAGCCTCGCTTCCACTGCTCCAGGCTCAATCCCTTTTGCGATGCAATACGCATAAATTGCGGTGCACAAACGGGCCTGATGTCGAGTTTATATTTGCACTCTGCTATCTTATCGAGGGTCTCATCAAGCATCTGCTCATACATGTCCGCGGATATATCTTCTATCGCTTTCCCCCTGCCGGTAGGCACGAGGAAGAAGAGGTGAAAAGAGCTTGCGCCATGCTCTTCTGCCAGCGCCATGATAGAATCAATTTCCGCATAGTTCTGCTGTGTCACTGTTGTATTCACCTGAACGGCTATATCGTGCTCTATGCACGTGTCAATCCCTTCTAATGCACGTATCCAGGAACCTTTAACGCCACGAAATGCATCATGGCGCTCGGGGACAGAGGAATCAATACTGATAGCAACTGCCGATACACCGCTGGATTTCAATTCCTTCGCAACAGGGTCTGTTATGAGTGTTCCATTAGTGCCCATAGCAACTGTCAAGCCCTTCCCTTTTGCGTAACGAGCGAGTTCAAAGACATCAGCACGTAGCAGTGGCTCGCCACCACTCAGTATGAGGATGGGTTTGCTTACTTCTACTATCTGGTCTATCAGCATCTTCCCTTCTTCCGTGCTCAACTCCCCTTTTCCCGCCCTTTCTTCTGCATCTATATAGCAATGAGGACAGCGCAGATTACATGCGAAGGTCATGTTCCAGGAGATAAGCCGCAGTTGCGGCTGTTCTTGATTCTTCTCTTTTGACATAGGGAAACCCTCTCTGTGTACATTTATGCTTTTTTATTCTATATGTTGTATGGCTTCTACCTATAAATTTAATTTAGTTTAGGACGCAGATTTAGACAGATTTACGCAGAAGACTATTTCCACAAAGTATCTAATAAATTCATATAATGGTATGGCTAAATATGATAGCATATACAAATTGTTCCCCGTTGGGGTTATCCATTTGGGTAACGAATCGGGAAAAATCGGAAAGTAGTTATTAAGTAACCAATAAAAGTTACGCTAGTGGAAAGAAGTGGCCTCTAATGGTTACTATAAAAGGTGAAACAACAAGGGGGTGAAAAGAAGAAGAAATGAACAGTAGTAAATTGGTCCTTGTAGCTATAGCGATTGTAGCAGTGGGGTTATTCGGTCTTCCGAGCAGCGTGTCGCTCTTCAGTGGGCAGCACACATGGTATGACCTAGGTGAGAGTGCGGGTAGTGACGTTCCCTGTGAGAAGTGCCATGCGGATATAAACGATGAGATGATTGATGCAGACAATGGTATCCACGAAGCCTTAGCCGGGCCCGGATGCAACTGCCATAGGATACCTTCTGAGGTACCCAATGTTGCTATAGGTGGTTACGGCGGTAAATCACCGGAACCAGGTACCACAGCTCACGCTGCGGAAACCATAGCTTGTATGTTCTGTCATGAAGATGGTACAGTGTTTCCTTTCGCAGGTGGATTCAGTCAGGAGGCGGTTGAAGCAGCAGCAGGTGGTAGCACTACGCCATACACTTATAGTAGTGGTGGCATAGGTGGAGAGCATGCAGCTCACAACCAGTTCATTGGACAGGCAATAGAGAATACGTTGATGGAAGATTCGAATGAAGCATGTATCGCATGCCACACAAGGGTCGGTGTGGACATCCAGTGGACGAAGAATGTGGGTATGAACTTCCAGGCAAGAGAGAACGATCTCGGACTCTGGACAGTTAGCGACTTCACCGCGACAGGCCATGACCTAACGAATGTGTCTTATCCGAACGAATGGGTGACGTAAACCACAACCAACTTTTTCCCTTTTTTATTTTTTGTCTTTTGGATAGATAAAGTAGGAGGGGGGGCAAAGATAAGAAGAAATGATCGGCAGTAAAATGGTTCTGATGCTGATAGCAGTAGTTGCAATAGGTATCTTCGCTCTTCCGAGCACGATGTCCATGTTCGGTGGGCAGCATACCTGGTATGACATTGCAAGTGACGGTGTACCATGTGTGAAGTGCCATGCCGATACATATGAAGAGTTCTCTCGGTCTGAGGTTCACTCATCATTTGCACGTAGAGACGCAAGTGATGCTTGTTATGCGTGTCATAGGGCGGACCCACATCTAACCTATGCAACGGGTGGCGGCAGTAGTGCAACTCCAGCAGCACATGCCGCCTCCACAATTGCATGTATGGCATGTCATGAGTTCAATGCACATGTACGTGACAATAACGAAGGACCATTTGCTCATGGGTTTGAACAGCCCAGTGGCTCGCCGTTTTCCTATGGTGGCGTAGGGAGTCCACCACAAGGTAGCTTTATTCGCGATGGTAATCATACACGACATAATGCATACGTTCAGGGTGCGGTAGATAGTGATTTGATGGAAGACTCAAACGAGGCATGCATTGCCTGTCACACAACCATACCAGTGGAAATAGACGGGGACATCGGGTACGCGATGCACTCGCAATCGGTCGCTGACCGTTTAGGCGATTGGACCGTTGGACCAGACAGTTCAAAATAGTTTATCAATCGTGATTATTAAGTTTTTAGGGGTTCATACATAGAATCGAAATTAAATGTTCCGTATCACTGTCCGTACCGAGCGTACAGAGGGAAGAAAGTCGTCATAGTGACGATTGGTTGCTGCCACCGTGGAGCCAATCCTGATTCCGGCGCCTGAGTGAGGGGTTGTAGCGGTCCATCCAGGGAACAAAACAAAACAACAAATATTTATACACATAATACATAGCTAAGTTAAGAAAGGGGAAACAATGGAACCAGTTATAGAAGCGGTGGTACCCGTTATTGCGGTTAGCGTATTCATAGCAGGGCTATTTTACGTTTTTTATTCGGTTGCGGTAAAAGGGTCTGAATCGCCACTGCGTTTCTATAACCACTTTGATAAAGGCTACCATGAGTATTCGCGTAATAAAAAGGTAAAAGAAAAGATGATAGAATACAGGACCTTTTCGGGCGTTGGAGCCCCCTCTTTTTTGCGATCTGTCCTGCCATTCACCCTTTTTATCGCCCTTATACTCATTCTTCTATTCAAGATTGTCTTTTTCACTGTTATTGTCTCTGATAGTATGCAACCCACGTTCAAAAAGGGGGACCTTGTACTAATGCAAAAAATATCTACCGCGCCAGAGGCGGGAGACATAATCATGTTTGAGCAGAAGAAGATTATTCTTCCCGTTACGCATAGGGTTATCGCCGCAACTGATGAAGGATCAAAGACGGGGGGGGACGCGAGAGGGGTAACAGACCCCTGGAGTGTGCAAAACGAAGCGATCATGGCTAAAGCCGTGCAGATAGGTGGTAGACCCATAGTACTGGAAGACGTTGGCAATTATTTCATTCTGGAGACAAGCGAAATGGGCTATAACCCCAACTATGGCTCGGAATATGCGTTTATGAAGGGTGTCTTTTCTCTGCTGCGCTTCTATGGGTATGTAGTGTGCGTTATTGCAGTCATGGGCTATGTGTTACTGTCTTTAAATGAGAGGAAGAGGAGGGGGAATGTACAACTATAAGCGGATGCTTCTCTTTATTGGTCTCGTAGCCGCAATTATCGCCGCCATGCCAAACACAATATCCTTGTTCGGTGGGGATCATACAATGCCACGAGAAGTCGCTTGTGACCGGTGTCATGAACCGCGCGAAGTGGGGTCTTCTGCTTTGGGCATGTACAGGGGTGATGAATCCTGTGCTAGTTGTCACCACTGCAATCTAGCCAATTACACAGCGCTAAGAGAAAATGGCACGGGTGCATGTACGGAATGCCATGAAATTGGCCTCGGGTGTCCACGTGAAGGGAGATTTACAAAAAAGATACAAAATGACTGATGATATGCCACAAACCAGGATCACAATGTCGATAACGGAAAAAGTAGGCCTGGGTATTACACTAATCATAGCAATATCCCTAATTGGCTATGCCATATTTTCTTTGTTAATAGACCTACTATTGCTGCATTTGGATTGGTTCGCCATTGTGATCGATTTAATATCGCTCGCTATTGGGATCGCACTTGGCTATTTCTCCATTCGCATATATAAGAAATCGGTATATTACGAGGGATTAGTGAATTCCGCATTTGACGAGGGTATATATGCGCGATTGGAACCGGTACTGCGAAAAGTTGCGGAGACGCACGTGGAAATGGGTGGTTTAGAAAGTCGGTTAGATATAATTGATCGTAAAGTTCAAACAGTCATAGACGAGCAGGTGAACTTGGAATCGCAATTAGAAGTAGAAAAGGCAATTGCTCCGGGAACGTCTATGGGCTTTATAATAAAAACCATCCTCTTAGCCCTAATCACGATGTCCGGTTTTCTGTTCATGATCTCTACCTCAATAGGATATGCGCATTTTGCTACTCTTCTCTTTTTCATCCTCTGGTGGTTGCTCATATCTCATGAATTCAAACTCTTTAATAACTCTGCTGCATGGGTGATGATCTTTGCCCCTATTCTTAGTGTTCCCGTTGGCTATATGATCCTGGATTGGAACCTCGGACTTAATCCAAACAATCTGGTTGCTCTCTTTTATCTCTGCCTCGTGTTATATGTCTTCTTATACTTCTGTTGGGCTGTATATGAGACAAAGGGGACGCTGCCTTTTAGTAGCCTTAATAGATATTTAAATAAGAAGTGAAAAGAAAAAGCGAAAAGTTTTTAAATAGATGTATCCCTATACAAATACAACGGGAAAATGAACAAAAAATTAGTCTGTGCTGTTATAGCCATAGTAGTAGTAATAGGGATGATAGCAGGCTGTGTTAAGGAGCCAGTGTCGAAAGAGCCGGTAGTGGTAACGCCGACTGTGGCACCAACCGCGCCACCAACTGCAAAACCAACCGCGCCGCCGATTATGGAAATGACGACAAGTTGTGAGATGTGTCATAAGACAGAATCGACAGCTGAGTTGGGTAAGCATGTAACGGGCGGGTTATTGGTCAATGGTAAACCAGGCTGTTTCAACTACTGGGGCTGTCATGGCGCGAATAATGCAACCGTACATACGGTCCATCCACCAGGGAAAGTTGGATGTGCAGCATGTCATGGCACGGAAGCACCTACGAAACCACCAATTGGTCCTGGCGGGACAACCTGTGAGCTATGCCACGGGTATCCAAAGCCATTAGAGCCAAGCGAAGGAAACCTCGTTTGG
>CAZOEM010000010.1:0-17423 GCA_964578735.1 uncultured Halobacteria archaeon
TGATTGTCCTCGAATATTTTAGGTGTCTGACTGTGAGAGGGACATCAGTAGTAAGTTATATTAATTAATGCTGGGCGAACGCAGAGTTATAATTTATATCCCTTAAATCCGTGTAAATCCGCGTCCTAAATTAAATAGGCAGAAGTTATACTTTATATACGTTAAAATAAAATAAAATAAAATGAGAACCTATCTTGACTGTATCCCCTGTTTCTTTGATCAAGCACTCCGTGCAGGACGGATAGCAACGGGGGACGAAATCAAACTAAAAAAGCTCCTTGATGTAATAGGGCAGATGCTAAGAGATATCCCTCTTGAAAGCAGCCCACCGGAAACAGGAATGCTAATATACGAGAAAGTAAGGGAAATTACTGGCGTATTTGATCCGTACAAGGAACTAAAAAGGGTAAGCACTGAGAAAGCACTGGCATTATATCCCTCTTTGAAGAATAAAGTTGAAATGTCGAATGACAAGCTCCTTACAGCGATAAGAATCGCAATTGCTGGTAACGTGATAGACTTTGGCGTGAATAGGAACTTCAATATCGAAGAGGAAATAGATATTGTACGAAAAAGGGATTTCGCAATATTCGATTACGATAACTTTAAGGATCAATTAGATAAAACCGATGAGATTCTCTATATTGGTGACAATGCCGGTGAATCGGTATTCGATAGAATTTTAATAGAGACAATGAAAAAGCCCGTGATATATGTAGTTAGGGCGATACCCGTTATAAATGACGTAACGTATGAAGATGCCATACAAGCGGGAATTGATACAGTTGCATCCATTATATCATCCGGGACAAGTGCACCTGGAACTGTCCTTGAAACATGCAATGCTAAATTCAAAGAGGTGTACAAGAACTCGGAATTTGTAATAAGTAAGGGTCAGGGGAACTATGAAGGGCTTTCTGATGAAAAGCAGCCTATATTCTTCCTGCTGAAGGCAAAGTGCTGGGTTATCGCTAATGATATTGGTGTCAACGAAGGAGCTATTGTACTGAAAGGGAAAAGCGACGATGAGTGAAAATAGGATATTTGAAGAATGGGCAGAAGAATATGATAAGTGGTTTGATGAAAACAGGTTTGCCTACGAATCAGAAGTTCAGGCTTTAGGAACGTTCATACCAAAAAACAGTAAAGGTTTGGAGGTAGGAGTAGGCACAGGGAGATTTGCTGTTCCCCTGAATATCCAAATTGGTGTGGAACCAGCAAGAGCGATGGCGGATATTGCAAGAATGCGTGGACTAGAAGTATATGAAGCAAAAGCAGAGGAACTCCCTTTTGATTCTGCCTCTTTCGACTTTATTTTGATGTCCACAACTATCTGCTTTTTACACAATCCTATGCCCGCACTCCAGGAATCAACAAGAGTTGTTAAATCCGGCGGATATATTATAATCGGAATGATAGATAGTGATAGTTTTCTTGGCAAGGTCTATGAATCAAAAAAGAAGGATAGTAAGTTTTACAGATATGCCCACTTTTACTCGGTCAATCATGTTTTGGAGTGGTTTAGAAAATTAGGTTACGGTCATATCAGAATTTGTCAAACAATTTTCAAAAACCCAAAAGAGATAGCTGCTATTGAGCCGGTTAAAGACGGTTATGGAAGCGGAGGTTTTGTAGTGATTTCTGCACAAAAGGGTGTAAAAACATGAATATGGAACTAAGAGAAACTATTCTTACTCGCTAAGGTTATAGCGTGTGAATCTCGGAATAAAAAAATATGGCGACCGAACAAATGCAAACAGTGATTGATTGATGATACGATTGGTACAGTTTGATCGCACCACCAAAACACGCGCACTTCGTTCGGAACTTTGCATACTCCAATTTATTTAGTTAGCCCTTAACGTCAAGTGTCACAAGCTAATCGGAATGTAAGTGCTCCAGGAATTACACCGAATCAAGCACCTCCTTAACGAACTTTCCCTCGCCCACATTCTTCATCACGTTTCCAAGCCTCTCACGACCAGGTTTTGTCTTGTATTTAACTAACGTCTTTGCAACAGCATCAATCAATACCGGAATCTCCTCCTTCGTGCAGAACGACTTCAGCAGTATACCATCGGCAGGCCTTCTTGCATCGTTGCCTCCGATCCACATCGAGTAACCTCGTTCGGTCTCGACCACCGCCTCGTGTGGACAGCTTCGGATGCACCAGCCACAGGAAACGCACTTATCTCGGTCAATCACCGATTTACCAAGCACAATTGAGATTGCATCCACCCTGCACAGTTCTGCACATCGTCCGCATCCATTACACTTCTCTTCGTCCACCTCCGGACGGACCTGACCAACAAGCCCGATGTCGTGACGTTTTGCCCTGCTGCACTCATTTGCACAGCCAGAGATGCCTATCTTCACCTTGTGCGGCGTCAGCCTCTGTGCAAACGCCATTGTGAGTTCTCCGGAAAGTTTCTTCGTCTCAACAAGCCCTTCCGTGCAGTAATCCATTCCAACACATGACGTGACATATCCCATCCCGATAGTTGCAAGTCCGCTGGCATAGACATCTGCCATCAGTTTATCCACTTTCGGCCCCGGAACACCCTGTATCTCCACGCACTGTCTGGCTGTAACTTCAAGCGTACCATCGCCATACTTCTTAGCGAGTTCCGCAGCCTTCGCAAGACTATCTGCATCTGTAAGCCCTGAATTGGTCTTTATCTTGACATAGAACGTACCTTTAACCTCGCCCACTACACCAGGGTAGTCAGAAGCCCAGTAGAACTTGACTTTCTTGCCTTCGTCAAGACGCCGTTTCAGTTCCCAGTTAAACCGCAACATCTTAAGTCCTGCGAATTCTTTGATACGGTGTAAATCTATATCCTGCTTCGTTTCGATGTATCCCGCTTTCTCCGCCGCCTTGATCAACTCAACACCCTTTGCCGTTCGCCCAATGAGCGTGGTCCAGCCTTTACCCGAGCCCATGTATCCCGCGGAGATGTCCGCGAGTTTTGCGACCGCGTCCCTACAGATGACGCAGCCGTCCTGAACACAGCCGGCATTCCACAGGTCATTGAGACCGAACTCGTAAGTGCCTTCCTCGGTCGTCACGACCAGTTCATCGAGGTGTATGCTGGCTTTTCTAACCTTATTCATGTCCACACCTTTTTCTGCCATGAATCCGGCTAATTTCTCGTAATTGAAGTTCTCGGTGCAGAACAAGCCGATGACATATGCGATATTAGGTACTTTGATCCTCTCTCCATTCACGCCAACCTCATATCCATGTGCCGTTAGCCCCGGGAAGAGCTGTGTTTTTCGTACTCCATAAACGTGACATGGCAGCCCGACCACAGCAGCATTCGTTATATCGCCCGCATCTTTGATCGCCGAGAGTACCGGAACAGCCGAATATTTCGAGCCTGCAGACTCAAGCAACTCCGCCTTTGTCCTGACGACACGAGAACTTGGCTTGCCCATATCTCCCGTTGCCACTACGCCATCTATCAATCCCTGATCCATGCAGTAGCTCAGCAAAGCAGTCACCGCGCCGCCGTCCTGACCCGCTTCCTGAATTGCGGCATCGGTGGCACGCGCACTCACAAGCGTTTCATACTGCCCGAGCAGTGAAGGAGGTTTTGCCTTGAATCCGAAAATATTCGGACCGATCTTAGAAGCAAAGGTCACCACCCGCTGGCACACGTCCCTGCAGGCACCCTGCCCGTTCCTTGGACATTCCTCCTTCAGTGCGGGTCCATCCGCGCTGAACTCTATTATCCCGTTTGGACATACGGCAGCGCATGCGCCGCAGAATGTACACATCCCTGTATCCACAACTTCATCTTTCAGAAACCATTTATATTCTTCCATAACGCTTACTCCTATAATGTTCCTATTTATCTCTTTACCTTTTGTTATAATAAAGCATTACGTTTAGTAATATAAGTATTGCTTCTGCTCAATAAATATCGGGATATTTGGTTATTCTCTTACAATCCATAGAATAAAATGGTGATAAATCATATAGATATATTTTAGGCATCGACCAACTATTCCCCTGTTTTTAACGCCGCTTCTATTGCTTCCCTAATCAAGTAACCCGCTTTATGTAATACTGTATCCCCAAGTTCTTTATCCCTTTCCATGCTCGCAGTGCAGGGATAGGAATGATGAGATTCGCTGATTCGGTCGTAAAGTTCTCGTTTGTTATCTACTACTACGCCTTCTAACTGCTTTGCCACGAACCATGTACTCCCGCACGGGGCACTTCTCAACACATCTACATGAGCAATACGCCCTCTTCTGTCCACTTCTACCATCACTTCGGGTCTTCCAATCCCAAACTCTGCCACAAACCTTCGAATTACGGGCTTGTCGTCCTGTGGCCCTAAATGCAAATCACAAAACGGCTTGGAAAGGACAATTTCAATCCCTTCTCTATCGCATATCTCTTCAATCTGCGGTCTTGCAATTATAGCAGCACTCTCTTGTGGTACAATCACAGCCTTTATTCCAGAATCCTTTAGAATAGGCAGAAGTACCAGTAGAAGGTCATTGTGTATCTCTGATACAATCGCTATGTCCGCATTTGGTATATCCTTCGGTAAATACTCACCCGCAGAATCATCTATAAATACCGGAAGCAGAGCAGTGTCTATAAGCTTAAAAAAACCCTTTATACTGTCTGCAAATCCGTATTTACCTTCCTTACAGTGCGTGCATGCATCCGCACAGGATATGCAGAATGTTGTATAGTTTATGAGGTTCCCAATTACTCGTGCACCGAACTCGCCGCTGTATATTACTATTAAGTCCATTCCTTTTCAGCGGTCTTAGACGCGGATTTTGGTGGCGGGTGTGCTTTTTCGCTTATTCCGTGTACATACGCTGTTGAATATCCTTGCCCAGCCTCCCGATAGCATCTGCGCGGCACTGCCGGCAGTGTGTCATCTGCTTCACATATTTACTGCACTGCTCTTGCATCTCCTTCTTCTCATGCGGTGTTGGCGGTGAGATATGTGCGAACTTATATTGTGGAATGAGGGGCATAATATTCTGCAGATAAACACCCATTCCTCCTACTTTTTCCGCTATGTCTATGATGTGCTTATCATTCACCGTGGGAATAAAAACAGTATTTACTTTCACCACTATCTTCCTTTTTACCGCTTCTTCTATTCCTTTTAACTGATTCCTGAGCAATATCTCAGCCGCCTCTCGCCCTCTGTATTTTTTACCCTGGTAATTGACAAAAGAATAGATGTTCTTGCCTATGTCGGGGTCTATGGCATTCAGCGTAACGGTCACGTTGCCGATTCCCAGCTCTTCAAGTTCGTCAATTCTGTCTGGCAGGAGCAATCCGTTCGTACTCATGCACCTTATGATGTGTGGGAACTCCTCCTTCACCAGCCGGAAAGTCTCGAAAGTCTCATCATTGTACAGCGGCTCCCCGGGCCCCGCAACGGCAACAACTTTGATGTAATGCACCTGTTCAAGCACTTCCTTTACCCGTTCTAACGCTTCCTGTGGTGTTAGCACCTTGCTCGTCACGCCTGGTCGAGATTCATTCACACAATCATATTTGCGCAGGCAGTAATTACATTGGATGTTACACTTCGGCGCTACCGCGAGATGTATTCTACCGAATAAATGGGCAGCATCCTTACTGAAACATGGGTGTTCCTGGACTCTCCTCAGTTGCGTGGGGTCCCAGGGTATTTCCTTGCCTTCTACTTTTGTTACGAGTAGCGGTGTCTCCTCCTTTTCTGCAGAGTTCATAATATCTCCTTTTTGAATTCCTCAAAACCTCTCTCTTTGATATATCTGCCCAATCGCTTTTTAGTACCGCAATTCTTGTAGTAATTGATAATTTTATCCGCGAGTTCCATAGCCTCGTCATCGTTCAAATTCTCCGCTAGAACCTCTGCAATCGCTGGTGCTGCACCTGCAGAACCGCCAACTACCACTTTCCAGCCCTTTGGCATACCGATAAAGCCCAGGTCCTTTATCCATGACTCCGCACAGCTATTGCTACAACCGGAGACGCCGATTTTGAACTTTGAGGGGAGTTCCATTCCGTGATACTTCCTGTCCAATTTCATACCTAATTTCACCGAATCTTGCTTCCCCCTCTTACAGAACGTTGTTCCAGGACAGATTTTTACGCTCCTAATGCATAACCCGATAGCAGCACCCGGCGGCATATCGAGGTCGTGCCAGGCAGCGTCTATATCGCTCTCCGCTAAACCAACAATGACTATTCGTTGCGCAGAGGTCAATTTTAACGCTTTCGCATTGTATTTCTCCGCGACATCTGCTATTTTCCTTAGCGTATCAGGTTCGCAAATACCACCCGGCATCTGCGGCGCAATCGCATACGTTTCATAATCCCGTTGAACAATTGCGCCTTTATCCAACAGGTCTTTCTTCTTCTCTTTTTCTACCATGTTTATTTCTCCTCTCTTTTTTGCTATTGCATTTTATTTTATTTTATTGCGTTTTATTTCACTTTTATTCTATGAGTATACCCAGCTCCTTATGCTTATTCACGATTTCATCTGCTAACCGATCCAATGCTTTGAACACCTCTTCGCCTGGTACACCTTTAGCAACAACAGGGTCTAGCAGTTCCACCTTTAAGTTTGTTATCATACCAGAAATTTGTTCCACCATCCTGCTGCCCCAACTGTAAGACCCGATGATAGATGCGAATCTCAGTTTTGGTCTTAAAGCGTTTGCGAGATAAGCAGCATAAACGACTTTCGGATGCGGGCCGACCAGAACGGTTGGAGACCCGATGACAACAGTAGCTGCATCTACCAACGCCATCGCTAATTTACCTATATCCGGCTCTGACAGATTAAACTGCTTTACTGTTATGCCCCGTTCAATCAAAGCCTCAGCGAAGTAATCTACCATTTTCTTCGTGCTGCCGTGCATTGAGATATAAGGTATGATTACCTCATTCTTTACATCGTCGGAAGCCCAATCCCTGTATGCATTGAGTATGAAGTCCGGGTTATTATGGATCGGCCCATGACTCGGTGCGATTATATTTAGCTCCAGAGCCTTTATCCTGTGTAGATTCGCCCTAATTGCGACCCTAAAAGGCATCATAATCTCGGCATAGTATCGCTTGGCTGCCTCATATACTGTTGCCTCATCGGTTACAAACAGGTCGCTGGTTGCAATATGCGAGCCGAGGAAATCGCAAGTAAAAAGCATCCTGTCTTCTCTTAGATACGTCAGCATCGTCTCGGGCCAGTGAACCCAGGATGCATGAATGAACTCCAGTGTTTTCTCGCCCAGAGATATAACCTCTCTATCCTCAACGGTTATGATTTTATCCGGGTGTATCAAAAGCAAATCCATAAGCATATCTTTGCATTTTGGTGTGCAAACAACCCTGGCGTTGGGATATAACGCGAGTATTGTGGCTAACGACCCTGAATGGTCCTGCTCGGCGTGATTGGCTATGACATAATCTATATCCTTAATACCAAGGTCTTCAAGATTCCTTACTAGCACATCCGTCATGGTCGGGTCCACGGTATCGATAAGCGCAGTTTTTTCGCTTCCACGCACCAAATATGCGTTATAGCTCGTTCCATCAGGGAGCGGTATAAGTTCATCAAATAACCTCCGGTCCCAGTCAATTGCCCCCACCGCGTAAATGTTCGGTTTCAGTTCCCTGCTAAGACTCATTTACACCACCACCTCAAACGCTTCTTTGCCCTCACCACAAGCAGGACATAGCCAATCGTCAGGCAAATCTTCAAATGCCGTTCCTGCTTCTTCCTCGTCGTAAATATAGTTACACACCTTACATATCCATTTTGCCATTTTTCATCTACCTCCTTTTTATTTTATAGTCTCCGCAATATTCTTACCGAACTCGCGGCATTCTTCCAGCCCCTTTTCGGTAGGTCTGCGTTTTATTCTCAATCCCGGTTCTATCACGTTCATCCCAGCGAGATTCTTCATCGTTTCTGTCAATATCTCAATGGATTCTTTCTCTATATTAGTTTTTCGTTTTTTTATGATAGGCGTATTAAGTGTTGAGTATCCGGTGTTGGTATCCCTAATCTGAAGCCTACATCCTTTCAGCGTTCTCCGTGAACTCTGCGGTTAAACTCTTTTTCTGATGCTCTCGCAACAAAACCGAAAAACATATAGAGGGGTAATCCAATATATATTTGCCCCTCTGCATAATAGTGCGCGGGGCATCATCGCCGCAAAGTGGCGATACAAAACATTTTTTAATTTAAAAAATTAGGAGGTAAAAAAGAAAAAAATGAAAACGAAATTGAATTTAAACACACGAACACTTCTGAAAGTGACAGTGCTACTTTTAGCACTCATTATCATACCTACAACAACAGCAGCCGCGCTTTCTTGCAGCGACGACGACATCTGCGTCAACCAGTCTGGCTGGTGGCGCGACGGCGGCGCGCTCAACGCGAGCACGACACCGATTCAGGCAGCGGTCGATAACGCGACCGCAGGCGAATCGATCTGTGTTGCAGTGGGCAGCTACAACGAGAACGTGGACATCGCGACAGCGCATCTCACGCTTCGAGGCGCGGGTGCAGATGTGGTGACTGTGGCCGCGGCGTCAAGTTCGGATCATATCTTTAACGTGACCGCGGACTACGTGAGCATCTCAGGGTTCACAGTGACCGGGGCAACCGGAAGATACATGGCTGGGATTTGCCTCTATAGTGCAGATAACTGCAACATCTATGATAACAACTGCTCGGACAACTACGACGGCATCTCCCTGTACTATTCGAGCAGCAACACGCTTGCGAGCAACACCGTCTCGAACAACGATCGGAAGGGCATCAACCTGGTCTGGTCAAGCTACAACACGATCTCTGACAATACCGCTTCGGACAACCACGACGGCATCTACATGATATCGCACTCGCAAGACAACATGCTCACGAGCAACACCGTATCGGTCAACGGCGTCTACGGCATCTACATGTTCTGCTCGTCGGAAAGGAACACGCTTGCGAGTAACACCGTATCGGACAACGGCGACTACGGCATCTACCTGGCGGATAAGGTGGGTAGCAACCTCATCTACAACAACTACTTCAACAACACGAACAACGCTTATAATGAAGATAGAGACAATGTCTGGAACATCACGAAGACAAGCGGGACGAACATAATCGGCGGACCCTTCCTCGGCGGGAACTACTGGAGCGACTACGCGGGAGTCGATAACACTGGCGATGGTCTCGGAGACACCCTGCTTCCTTACGACTCCTCTGGTGACATCCGAGGCGGAGATTATCATCCATTAGTGGAGGTAGTATCATCTGACACCACCCCGCCTGTGATCACCATCACAACACCCACACCTTACGGGCTCTACGCTGTTGGCATGACGCTTGACTTCTCAGCAACCGACGATGAGAGCGGTGTTGCCACCATCGTTGGCAGCCTGACAAACACAAGCGGAGTGTCACAGATCGTTGACAGCGGCTCTGCGCCCGCAGTCGGAGTCTACACGCTGGTCGTGACAGCTACCGATAACGCAGGCAACACAAACGTTAGCGATCCGGTCTTCTTTGTGGTCTACGACCCAGACGGCGGTCATGCGACAGGCGGCGGCTGGTTCTACACTGACGATGAGAGCACCCTTCCGGGCGGCAAAGCCAACTTCGGGTTTACAGCCAGGTACAAGAACGACGAATCCACAGGCAAACTGAACTTTCAGTACAAGGATGCTAACATCCACCTCAAGAGCACGAGCATCGACTGGCTGACCATAAGCGCAGTGAGCGTCCAGTTCCAGGGCACAGGAACGATCAACGGCGAGGGCTTGTACACCTTCAGGGTTCAGGCGAAGGACAAGGGCGAGCCCGGTGCAGGCAGCGATCACTTCGACATCAAGATCTGGGATGGCACCGATACCGATGATGATCCGTACCACAAGGCAAAGAACACAATCTCGGCCGGAAATATCAAAGTTCACAAGAAGGGGTAGTGGTTCATAGCGCAGCGATATATATAGGCGAAGATATGTACAAATAGATTTGGTGCCCCGCTTTTCTGAAACGGGGTCCCGTGATTTTTTCTTTTTTGTGCGACTATCTATCTGAATAAGATTGTTCTATGGGTGCCAAAGCATTTGCAAATTCTTCAGCCAGTTCTATTCTCTACTGCATTAACCCAGCCAAACAACTTTTTATATGAAAAGCTCAAAATTAATAAAAGAGAAAGAAAATATGGAAAAGATAATAAAGGCAAGGTTCTTAGAAGGTATTTTAAAGCCCGTAGAAAAGGTGGAACTTGAAGAAGGAGAAGAAGTTATCGTGACAATAAAAGAGATTCCAAAAGGGACAAAGGATGCTTTTGAGAGAGCTGCTGGGAGCTGGAAGGATTTGGTTGATACAGAACGGTTAATCAAAGACATTTATGAAAGCCGAAGAATTAGAGCTTCTGAGGTTAAAATATGAGATATCTCCTTGACACAAGCTGGGCTATTCATTATCTACGAGGCGAGGAAAGAGTCGTAAAGAAACTTCGTTCATTAAGAGAAGAATGATTAGCAACAAGTATAATCACCCTGGCTGAATTATATGAAGGTATTTTCAGGTCTATTAATCCGGTTTTAGCTGAAGAATCAGTAAAAGATTTTTTGACTGGACTATCAGTTTTGGGAATAGATGAAGAGATATGCAAGATTTTTGGAAGAGAAAGAGCAAGGTTGAGAAGATTAGGAAAACCAATCGGAGACCTTGACCTTCTAATTGCTTCCACCTGTCTCCGCTACGACCTGACTGTTCTCACTGATAACACAACAGAGTTTGAGAGGGTGGAGAATTTAAAGCTGTTATCTGTGTAATCTGAGCAGTCTAAAAAGTGACCAAATGAAAATGGAAAAAAGAAAATTCGACTTCAACTCCCGCTTTTTTTCAAGCCAGTTTCGATTGTTTTTGCCATCATTTCCGTATTGCCCGAACGTGTCTCATATATTATTATTGCTTTTGCCATTTTTTGATAACTTCTCCTAACTCCTTACCTACTTCTTACCTACTTCTTACCGCCGACCCAGTAGATTTTAGGTTGTATCTCTATCATTCTATTCTACTCTAATCCTCCTTCTTGAATGCGCCTTTGTCTGCACCACAGACGGGACATAGCCAATCGTCAGGTAAATCGTTAAATGCCGTCCCGGCTTCTTCTTCGTCGTAGATATAGCCACAGACGGTACATATCCATTTTGCCATTTTTTATCTACCTCCTTTCTGTTATACTTTCCTTCTCATATTTCAAATTTACTTTATGGCAGAGAACGTGGAGTTGTCAGGTTATCTTAGCCGCAATTTTCTGCCCAAACTCCTTGCACTCTCTTTCCGCCCCTAACATAATTTCTGTGGCTTTCAACTTCAGCCCCGGTTCTAAAACGTCCATCTCGATCATATGTTTCATTGTATCACTCATTATCTGAATACTCTCGCCACCCCAGCCATAACCACCAAATGCTGCGCCAACCTTACCTTTCAGTCCTGCTTTCTTCATCTCGATCATGAACAACTTTATCGAGGTGGAGACATCCTCGAAGTACGTTGGACAACCAAGAACTACAGCATCAACGTCTTTGAGGTCATCCGCCATTGCTTTTGGAGCCATCTTTGATACTACATCAATTCCTGCCTCTCTCATACCCTCCTCTATGTCTTTTGCCATTGTTTCCGTAGTACCAATATTGGTATCATATACTATCAATGCTTTTGCCATTTTTTATTTCACCTCCTACTATTTATTTTATACCTCCCTTCTCATATTTCAAATTTACGGCAGAGAACGCGGAGTTTACAGAGAAAAAACTCTGTGTTCTCCGTGAACTCAGGCTATCTTAGCCGCAATCTTCTTCCCGAATTCTTTGCACTCTTTTTCCCCTATTGTCACCACTTCTGTGCTTTTCAGTTTAAATGCCGGTTCTATCACGTCCATCTCGAAGATATGCTTCATTGTATCACTCATCATCTCGACTGATTCACCACTCCAGCCATAGGACCCGAATGTCGCACCAATTTTCCCTTTCAACTCTGCTTTCTTCATCTTGAAGAGGAACGTCTTCATCGTGCCAATCATGTCATGATGATACGTCGGGCAACCAAGAACTACGGCGTCAAAGTCTTTGAGCTCATCCGCATTTACAGCCATAACTTTTTTCATTTCGACTTCTACTCCAGCCTCTTTCAGTCCCTTCTCTATTGCTTTTGCCATCGTTTCTGTATATCCATACGTGGTTTCATAAATTACTATTGCTTTTTTCATTTTATTCATTTTCTCGCGCTCATCCCTCTCCAGCCGCCGCAGGAGGCGTAAATACCCGCATCGCCAGCTCTTTGTCCACTATGAGCAAGCCATTACCGTCTTCTCCAACTAGTTTCAACCTGGCAATGATTTCATTGTCATTACCTTCCTCTTCTATCTGTTCAGTGACGTACCATTGTAGAAATATATTCGTAGCGTGGTCCTTCTCTGCGATAGCAAGGTCAACGAGCTCATTGATGCTCTTAGTGATGAACTTCTCGTGTGCCAAAGTCTTCTCGAACATATCCATAGGCGACTCAAATGCTGTTGCAGGCTGCTCAATAGCCATGAGCTTCACCTGTCCACCCTGATCGTTGATATAGTCGTAGATTTTCATTGCGTGCAGCATCTCCTCCTCATACTGAACCATGAACCAGTTGGCAAATCCCTTTAGTCCGGTGTACGAGCTGTAGGCGGACATTGCCATATACAGATACGCAGAATACATCTCCTTGTTGAGCTGACCATTCAGCGCCTCCTGCATCTTTTCGCTTAGCATATTTATCTTCCTTACCCCTGCTTTTTGTGGCAGAACCACCAATCATAGCATTCGTATTGCTTGACTCGTTCCTTCGCGGTTTGCTCATCAGATGCCGTTGGTATTATAACTTCGTCTCCGATTAACTCGTTATTCGGCCAATTTGCAGGTATCGCAACGCCCTGTTCATCGTTGGTTTTAAGACCGCGGACCATTCTCAAGATTTCATCCATGTTCCTACCGAGTTCCTGTGGATAATAAATCATAGCTCTCATTATTCCCTGCGGGTCAACAGCAAATACCGCCCTGACCGTATTCGTGCCCTTGTTGGGATGTATAAGTCCCAGCATCCTGGCAACTCTACCTATGTCGTCTGCGATGATTGGGAATTTTATCTCCACGTCCAGGTTCTCCTTTATCCATTCCACCCATTTTATGTGGCTGAACACCTGGTCAATGCTCAATCCGATAAGTTCGCAGTCAAGCTTTTTAAACTCGTCAAAACGTCTTTGAAACGCAACGAACTCTGTCGTGCAGACCGGAGTAAAGTCTGCAGGATGACTGAAGAGGACAAACCATTTGCCCTTGTACTCGTCCGGCAGTTTCTTCTTTCCGTGAGTTGTTTGTACGTCCATATCCGGGAATTTCTCCCCTATCAGGGGCATACTTCTTTCTTCTTCCATATTTCGTCTCTCTTCTATTCCATTTCTATGCAGTTTTGCCACAGACCGTGGATATTGCAATATGCGAGCGCGCAAAAGGCATTGAATTCCGCAACAGGCACCTGGAACCTGGCGTTTGGGTTGGCATAACCTGCTGCGAACGCTGCCCTGCCAAGGTCAACCACCTGTCCCTCTTTCTTCACTCCGTACAGCTCTATCCACGCGATATGGTGCTCCACTGTGTTAGGATGCGGTATCTGCTTACCAACAATCACCCGCACAATATCCACATCTCCTTTCCGATGCCCCCTATCTATCTCAATTACCGGGACATGCTTCTCCTTACCTTCGGCTTCTGCGCCTTTTATCAAATCTCCAAATTCCATTTTCATATTACCTCCTTATTCCTTTCTCCTTCTCACCAAATAAGCCACGGTTAAAAGGCTTATTAACACAAAGATGCACTCAAAACCAGGAACTCCCGGTTCTTTCTCTACTTCCATCATACCCTGAGCACTTGCCATCTCTATCACAGGTGCAACGACAGCACCCTCACCAAAGAGCTCATCCAGTAGCTTCTGCGATGCAGACCGATAGTTCAACTTCGCATCCACTGTGATTGGACCCTCTAAACCACCCTGTATCGCAAAACTAAACATCTCAACCCTGGTCTCTTTTGGTAATATCCGGTTATCAGAGAGCGTGGATTCCGCTTCCCAGACCTTGATCGTTGGGTTTCCGGATGCATCTGCAAGCACTGCATGGTACATTACGGCGTCAGGGTCCACCTCACCTTCAGAATCAAGTCCACCACGGTGGTAAATCTCCTTTCCCGTGGCATCATTCGCCCGAATCTCTATCCAGACCTCTCGTGCCTCTGTAAGTCCTGTTGGGAGCTTGTGCCCTGCCCCTGCGTTCGTAACTTCAACTGCGATTTCGGCCTCATTAGCCTTCATTTCTGTGTCCAGAGCGAGCGTTGCCGCAGACTTTAACCGCTCTTCTGCCATCTTTTGGTGCACTTCTGATCCAATAACACCAGTTACCGCGGCATTCCCACCTACAAAGTAATGGGTATAAACATGGTCCTTGTAAGGTCCAATACCCGATGCCTTACCTGGATTCGCCTCAAAATGCGTGACTCCAGGCGTCATGTGGCAGTCTTGACATTGTGTGGTCGAGTTGTAAGGCCCTTCTTTCCACTCGGTATATGTCGTCTCGATTGGAATTCCGGTCACAGGATGGTTGACATCATGACACATCCCGCAGAACTCTGACTTTGTGTGAAGGTCTGAGAACATACTACCGTGATGTGGCGATTTTGAGTCATCATACGGTCCTCGCTTAATACCATCAGTAGAGACAATAAAAGCACCGTTTCCTATACCTGTGGATTTATTGACACTGTGACAGAAATCGCACTGTATTCCCTTCTTTGATATTTCGCTCAGGTTTTCGTGTCCTATAGGTGGTACTTCACCGGAGAGGACGCCGATTGGCGTGTGACAGCGCGCACAATATGTATCTGTTAGACCATTCGTCTCACGAGAAGCCATCTCTTCTTCCTTCAGGTAGACTGGGTCGGCGTATGCTATTGAATGCATCGAACCGTCCCACTGATTGTATATTTCGCCATGACAGCCCTTGCATACTGTCGGATCATCAAAATCTGATGATTCAATCGCTCCTGCAATTGTCAAACCAGCTAATAAAGTTCCGGCAATTATAGTGGCCATTACTAATAGTATTATACATTTCATTCAACCAATTCCTCCACCTCTTTTTTACCCTTCTCCAGTTCCTCGACCTGCTCCTTGTCTTGTCTTAGAAGCAGAGCCTGAAATTCGCCCATGTGTGTCTTCTCTTCTTTTGCTATATCCAGCAGAATCGCTTTGACTTCTTCTCGCTCCGCCATCGCTGCGAGCTGCTCATACAGATTTACCGCATCCAGTTCCGCTATCATACCGACACGCAATATCTCGGCATCTCTATCTTCCTTACTCACCTTTTCCAAATCTATTGGTAGTTCACTTAACATCTTTCACACCTCCTAAAATCATTCACCAAGAACATCGTATTTCCTGCAAATTCAAATGTGGGGTCTGTGATAACAAAATCAACAGTTCGCTCAAAATCCGCTGCTGCTCTACTTTTTACCATCTTCATTTAGTCTCCCTATTATAGACATAATTTTTTTCACCTATTAGCTTTTCCTTTTTCATGGATGTCTTTCCAGTGCCTCGTGCCCTTTATACTCACTTAGCAGGCGGTTTACTCTCAATTTCCTCTACCATCTCGTTATAAGTTTCGTCTAAACTCTTACCTTTGGTCATGCCTTCTGCCACGCCTTCAACATCTCATGACTGTTTGCCGCACCGCCGATGACTCCAAAGGTAACCACTACAACCAGAGCAATAATTATCTTCTCACCTGTTTCCATACTCACACCTCTTCATGCTTCTTATTACATTCGCTTCTTCTATTAAAGCGCCATTTTTTTATCCCGCTTCTCCATCTCCCTTACCTTTCTGTTTTGATTCCAACTATGGAACTAGTTTAAAGTTGTGACTATAAAAAGGTTATCCGTATTTTAGTTTACATCCCAAAAGTAATGTAATGTGCCAAACAAATAGTTGGAGATTGACCTATATCATCGGCGGTAGTAACATGGTCCAGGACTCATTATAGAAATCCCGGTTACTTCGACTTCGATAACCCCTTCTGGGGCGCGATAAGGTTTTTTGGATTGGGAGAGCATAAGTTTTCTGCCCACTTCATAAATTGAGCCTTCTGTATGGTATCTTCCTATTCCTTCTATTTGGTATCCTTTTTCTTCTTCGGAATTCCAGTAGGAGATGCAAACATCATTAGCCTCTATAAGACCCTTCTCGTTCAGTTTCGTAAAATCACCGATGAGCAGAACCGTTTTGTCATTAAGAACCTTCTTCCAAAATACTTGAACGGCATTTTTATTCCCTTCTTTACCCGCAGTTTCAAATACAACTGAATCCACCTTTTCATATATCTTTTTTAATTCATCTGGAATTATCATTTGAGACATCTCCTGCCAGCCATCTATTTCTTGTTTTCGTTTCAGGTTTGTAATAAGTTCAAAATCATAACCATAAAAGGTTTTCGGTTTTTTATTCGAGTTAAGTCTTTATCACACACATGAGCATAATTATCAGCTATGTCACTACAGGAGATGCGTCTGCATCCAAGGGATTTGTTCTTATAAGAAGAGAGAACAGATACGGATAGTTATCCTTTAAGTGCATCATATAGGCTAACCATTCACGAATTAGCAGCGTGTAAGCACGCTTTATATCTTCCGCCAGGTGTTCGTAATCTGATTGTGGCAAACCCACTAATGTATCCCTGGCTGCCAATTCTTCAGACAGGTGAAATATTGCCAAAAGGAGGTCTGTAAAAGATTCATGCTCAAGCAAATTCGGATTTTCCAGCAGACTCAGCATAAAAAATAGGACGGAAAGATATTACGACCAACAAAGTATCAATCGTTCTCCGCCATAACTTTTGCGATTATTTCTCTTTTTCCTCTTTTAGCTCCTCTTTCAGATACTCCGCAACGATGTCTTTGATTCCCCAACCCAGCGAGATTCCGAGAGCAATTGCAATGCCTGCTCCAAGTCCCCAGGCTAATGGAACGAGGAAAGTATATATGATTTTCGTGTCTATGAGTAGTTGGTCTAATGCTAATACAATCACAACTAAGGAAAAGATCGCTTTCAACACCGGTGCTATTATATCAGCGAAGGATACTTCACGGGATGTTAACTGTTTTCCTACCCAATCCATGATGATATTCACCAGTATCAGGCCTACCACGAGTACGATGATGCCTGCGATCAGATGTGGAATGTACAATGCAAACTGGTGCATGAAGTCGGTGAGCATTGGGATGTTCAGCACGTTTACGGCTGCCATGATGAAGATAATGTATATAAACCACCTGACCACGGCATCAA
>CAZOEM010000011.1:0-9276 GCA_964578735.1 uncultured Halobacteria archaeon
ACATTTTGAAGCAGGTCATGATTTGGTCTAGCTCTGTATCGATTCTATACACTTTGTCTTTACCCCAGATTCGCTTTTCGTCCTTCAAATACTTCGTTAATCGCTTAAAATCGTCTTTATGCTCTTTTTCAATTGTCTTCTGCTGACGGATGCACTTATTGATTCAAGCTTCACATTGGTTTAGAATCTTATTCTGCAATTGTGACGATGGTATGCTTCTGTTTTCGTTAACCGTAGATACAATATAATCTTTTATTCCTTCTGTTAGTTTCGTGTAATTTCCATCTTTTCTCTTACCTCTAGGCCCTTCTTCAACATGTTTCTGAAGTGTTTCACAGCAGCGATAGTATTGTGCTCGAGAAAACGGAATGAAATTCTGTTTAAAATACGCTATAACTGGTTGCTTTGACTCTTTGATCTTTTGTATAGTGCATAAAATTTCACATATTCTATCTTCTTCTGACATTTGATATGGAATACGTTGTCAGCCTATATAGATATTGCCTCATTTAGAATGGTGGAAAATTCAATTTACCCGAAACTCATGTTAAATACATTTTCATGTTTATTGGTGTCCCCGTGGGTCATGAAAGTTTCTTTTATTGTTTATCTCTCCATCGTAGCGGCTTATCTATGACACAATACGCAGAAGTCCTGCCTCTACCGCTTAGTTTAAGCCTTACCGCTCTATGTGCACCACTTTCTTTTACCACTATTTGTTCATATTTCCGTGCCTGACAGGTTATTACTTCACCCTCTATTGCATCACCTTTATTTTTACATACCGACATAGAACCCACCTATTCTACTTTACCCTCTTTTATTAACTGCTCAATGATTTCGTGAACCATCTTAAGGTTTAACCCTAACTCATTAGAAATCTCGTACATATATGCTTTTTTATGAGTTTTCAAATAGTTCGCCACCATGCTTTTAGCCTCTGAATATGAAACATCCTTTAACACTACTATCCTTTCTACGATTTTACATGTTTTGCCACTTTTTATTTCTTCAAACGTGGCGACTTCTTGCATTGTTACCCTCTTTTAAATTTAAGTAAACTTATGTACTTAAACTTTAATCATGTTTATTCCTTCCTTATTTTGTTAACCCAATCAGGAATTATTTCAGGCAATTCTCTAAACCTAGAATATCCACACAATTCCTTACGTGGCCAATCCATAGTCGTTAACATTTGTGACACAGTAGGAGGACAGGAAGCGATTTAATGTTCTTGGTGCGTTGAACGCTGTAACTCACGAATTTACTTCGGAATCTTATTCTGGGTTTAGAGATTTTAAAAATGCTATCACTTACTGCCTTAATCTTTGATTACACTTTCTGTATTTGGTCGGATAAAGACAAACGAGCCCTTGTAAAGAAACCCGAGATTATCAGGGCAATTGACCATGGGAACGAAGACATTGCACGGATATTAGCCATCGACAGAGTAATCGAATATATAAATATGTCCGTGAAAATACTCCCGGCTGGTTCGATGAACACGTAGGTCTCTTCAGAGAACAGACAGATGGGCTGTTCTCTATTGAGTATACCGAAGAGGAATTCGCTGAGACGTTATACGTTGCAATAGGGTTCCTCGGTGGAAATTCCAGATACGGAGATTCAGAGCGCTTTTGGAACATCCGCTATTTCATCCAGCGACATCTAACCGAACAGTGTTTAAGGCTAGAGCTGAAGTTCATACATCGCTGTATGGAAAAAATAACCGGGAATATCGTTGAAGGCGTTGTTATAGACACAATGGGGATCGATGGGAGGAAGAAGAGCATTCTTGCGTCATATCTCGGAAGATACCACACTAGGACTGTTAAAATTATTATAACGAGGAAAACTGTCTTTTTCATTTCGATCTCCCTATATCTCAGACGTCTCTTTTTAGGTATTCCACCTTCAATGTGACTATCTCAAAGGGATTCATCTTCAGCAGTATCTTTTCACCCTTCGTTTTTAGCCCCTTTTTCACGCCCTCATCCTCTTCTTCCAGCATGTTCACCACCTTGACCGCCTTTGGCTCTTTGAACAGTGTTATTTCCGCATCCGTTTCTTCACCTTTCGTCTCATAGAATCTTATAATCGCACCATCCCCATCCTCGGCCATCTTCATTGCGGATAAAATGACGTTATCCGGCGTGATCGTCAAAAATGACCGTTTCAAAGGTAGTTTTTTGTCATCTGGTAGTTGCATACCATACAATGCGCAGTTGAATTCATAAGCATGCTTATATGCCATAGCGTCTCTCCAATCACCTTCATGCGGGTAAATGGAATAATTGTACGTGTATCTTCTTAACTCCTGCGCATCAGGAACAGGAATTGCAGGTCCTGTCTTACCATCCGAAGAGAGCATCGAAACACTTCGGAGTAGTGTTAAATAGATGTCTCCATCTCTCACCTCATTCTCCGGTATACCACTGTGAATCACGGTTAAGCCCTTCTTTCTATCAGAATAATCAAGCCACCTCAACGAGGGGAATGCACCACAGGGTTCCTCTGCCCACTTCTCTTTTGGTTTATAATGCCACATATCTGTCGGTCGTGAAACAACGCCAAATTGGGTACCACAAGCATAAGTCAGCGATTTCATGTCCGTGGAGAACCGAACCCGGAGCCGAGCCCTTGGATGTTTATCTACTATAGTAGTAACGAAATCTATTCTTGGGATGTCCCTGTAAACTATTATCTTCTTCGTGCACTCTAAGAATTTATGCCGCCATATAAGTGGCTTCTGCTTTTCTGTTAGTCTATACGGCCATCGCAGTGAGAAGTAATTGGTCTCAACATTGATAACCCGTCTCAAAGGGCTCTTATCTATATAGAAGTTCTTTACACTGAATGAACCATACTTCACTCCTTCTCCCTTCTCGGTCTTCAGAGGGATAGCAAGTGTTTGGCGATGATAGTATAGATCGCCTGCTTCTTCCTCCAGCACAAGTTCATTTGCCGAGCAAATTATCTCTCTTCCAGCTTCTTTACCGACTAAAGAGACATCAATCAAGCCCGTGGCGGGGTCCACCACTACCCCAAAGAATCTGTTCTCTATTGTGTTTCCCCTTACCATGATATAACCCGGGTCATAGCGGTACCGTCTGGGCTTCCGCTCAAGGATACTATACGCTTTGTAGCCCATTGCAGGAACTGTGGGTACAAATCCTATCCTTGCATATCTTAACGAGTCGTCCTCATACCGTGCAAACTTTATTACTTCTACATCTATTTCCTCTCCCCCACTCTTTAACCCTTTAATCGCTACTACTTTACCCATGACAAAATTCAAATCCATCTCTATCCAGTTCTTAACTTCCCACGAGAGAGAGTTAAATACGATTATATCGCCACCTTCCGCTTCAACATCGCTTACTTCTGATTCTTTATCTACTAATTTAGTGTATACATTATCGCTTTGGTTGGAGAGCTCTGCGGTGATAAAGCCTTGATATTGCTTCACCTCATCGTACCCACTGTCCATCCCTGTTCCAGGGGCGACATCATGAAATGCCATGTACAAAACCATCCGCCAACAGTTCCTCAACTCATCAAAAGGATAATGTAGATCAAAGAAGTGCCCGATAGTACACCATCGCTCGCAAGATAGTAACCAATTCTCATATTTGCAAAGCCCCTGTTTTATCCACATCCTGCTCGAGCAGCAATTCGGAAAGACCTCGGAATACTTTCCTGAATACATCTCCCCCTTCCTTACTTCCATCTTAAGGTTCTTCTCTTCTATCTCCTTCGCTAATGCTTCAAAGAATTCACGTGGTGTTGCAATCTTCATCTTCGCTACGTTGCCGCTCTTCTTATTCCACGCTTTCACCACCTCAGAGGTCTCAGGCTGTGGCAACGTAACTCCACTCCCTGAGGGCATAAGGATATGAGAGGTAGCTGCAACTGCCTTAAGTTTCTCATAGCTCTCATCCAGCTTTGTCAAGTCTAACCCTGCCCTATAACCTAAAGGCATCCAGTGAGCTAAAATCCGCGTTCCGTCCAAACTTTCCCATAGGAATTCCGTCGGCTCTCTCTTCGCTGACCCTCTTCTGAATGCAACATACTTGTAGCCGGATTTTTTGTATATCTGTGGCAGTTGGGCATTCAAGCCAAAGCTGTCTGCCTGCCACATCACGGGCACCTCCAGCCCAAACTTTGCCTTTACGTATCCCTTACCATGTAATATCTCTCTCACCAGTGTCTCACCTTCCGGGATCATTGCATCCGCCATCAGGTACTCCCCATCAGCAATCTCAATCTTGCCTTCTTTTATGCCCTTCGCAATCTTTGCGAATACTTCCGGAGACCGGGTCTCCATCGCCTCCAGCAGAAAGGTCTGCTCTATCAAGAACTTGTAGTCTGTCTTCTCAATAAGCTCTGCAACCTCCTTCAGAATGAGCATCAGATTGATATAAAGATAGTCCTCCTTTGTGAATACCCAGATGGCATCGTAATGTGTGTGCGGAACAAGATAAATAGTATCTTTAATAGTATCTTTACTTTCTCCCTCTTTCTTCTCTGTTGTCATAACCCTCACCTCAACATTACACACTCAATAGTATAAACTTTTCCACGACTTCGACCCAGCCTTCCGGCCCCTCGCCTTCCGCTTTATAAAGGTCCGGTAGAGAGACCTCAAGCCATGACCCTTTCTTATTCTTCACTATTGCTGGCTGCTCCACCGCTTTTAACATCGGTATGTCATTCATACTATCCCCAATACCTATGGTCTTTACCGCACCATATTCCTTCTTGAAGAGCTGTGTGAGAATATTCACAGCATTCCCCTTGTTCGCGTTCTTCCCGTGTATGTTGTAGTATCTTCCACCGTGCGTGAAACTAAACCCCTTTTCTCTAATCTTCTCAAACAAAATAGCCGCCCTCTCTTTCGGTTCATCAAAGATGAAACTCTCATTATATTCCTTCGCCTTTGCAAGTTCCGCCTTCTCAACACTAAAATTAGCATCTTTTGCTACTTCCTCTGCCGTCATATCACCAAAACCCGTTATCTTATATCCTGTCTCTTCTCTGATGTCCTTTAATGCTGCCCTCAATACCTTATAAGAAGCGCCAAGTTCAACGATACAGTAACCGTGCTTAATTTTACAATCAAAACGAAACGCGAAGTAATTCACAGGAATGAAAATCGCACCACCATTATCCACAATAAACGGGTCTTCTATTCCCATCTCTTTTCGGTAATATTCGTTCTCGGCCAATGTTTTCGCTGTGCAAAATACTATTGGGACGTCTCTCTTTTCCAGAGCCTCCAGTGCGGGAATAGCTGTATCGTACGAATAGTCGAAGAAGTCAAGCAGGGTTCCGTCAAGGTCCGTAAAAAGCACTTGTTTCATCTTTTTTCTTCACCACACACTCAATTACCCTTTTTATTACTTTGTGATTTACCCACCCATTATGTCTCTTATACTTCTCTCTCTTATACTTCTCTCTCTTCTCCTTCCCTCTCGATGTCCCCTTGCTCAAATCGCACAAAAGATTCTGATGTGCCTTCAAGTATCTTCACAAATCTATGTGGGTCTATTCCTCCGATAGAAGGCATTATGACTGTCTTCTTCGGTGTTTCCCATTTCATGATGTCGCCCAACTCCTCAAGAACTTTTGACCTCACATAATCATTGCATAGCTTACAGTGGTAGATCGTGCTGAGTGAGCTGAGCAGCATGTTATCCACATGCTCTTCTCCTTTCTCTTCGTGTATGTGTGGGTTTAACGTCTCGATTTGGAAAATTTCGATTCCCGCACTTGCTGCATCTTGATGTGCTATCTCTTCCAGTTCCAGAACACATTTATCAAACAAATAAATGAAGTGATAGGGTTCGACCGAATAACCAGTCGAATAGCTCATGATGTCTGCGAGCTTTGTCGTCAGTGCATGCTCGCCTGCATTCCCTGTTATCACTACGCCTGTTTCAAATCCCGTACGGGTGGAGATCAAGAGATTAAGATACTTGTTTGTGGTCTCGCTAACCCTGCCCCACTTCTTGAAATATAGTTTATCTTCTACCACCTTCGGCTTGTATCGCCAGTGGAGCCGCACCATGCTGTACGGTGACTCAGCCATGCAAAATCCCGCTGCATAATCTATTACGTATTCACGCGCAGAACTCGGGATGTAGTTGTCCGCGTCTGTAAATCCGATAAAGTCTTTCCCCAGCGATTTCGCAAGAATCATGCCTGCAATCATGCCTTCCGACTTACCATTTCTTACCAACTTATCCCTATCAAGAAGATACTCATATCCTGCCTCATAAAAGGCGAAACCCAATTCGGGGTCTTTCTGATGTATACAGAGTATTTCTTGCTGTGTGTAGTCATGAATGCGAGCTACCAGGTCTTTTTCCATTTTATATATGTCTTGCGGTTCCCTCTTGCTGTTTGATACCACAATTATAGTGCAGTCAAAAGGAATAGCTCTTAAAACACCGTCCAGCAAATTTATATTCTCATCCTTTACAGGTATGACGAGTGCGAGACGCTTCAGTACATCTTTGATCTCGTCAAAAGAGATGTCTTTTGCTCGTGGATTCTCAAAGCCGCCGGAATCAATTTTCAAAACACGCTGCATCTCGTGTATCTTCAGCGAGCCGAATATTTCCGTATGTCTTGGCATCTCAATAAGCATCTTTATCACACCTATTTTAATTAATTATACTTATTATATATAACCCTTTGCTGCCAATATCGAACTTGGGATGCAGACCAGATGAAAAAGTGGAAGATGCTTTGAAATGGGTGTTAGATACGCTGTTAATAAATCTGCGTCCTAAATTAAATAGTTAGAAGTTATACCTTATCTATATACAAAAATAAAAATGGTAAGCGTAACTATAGCATTTGCACATCACAAAGGCGGAACAGGCAAGACAACCTCTTGCATAAACATCTCTGGATTCCTTGCTCTTTCGGCTAAAAAGGTGCTTGTTATTGACCTGGACCCGCAGGCAAATGCGACTTCCGCACTTGGCATTGACAAGAATAATCTGGGTGAATCAATGTATGATGTAATGGTTGGAGCTGTGGAGATAGAGGATGCGGTTTTAGAGACAGAGATAGAGAATATCCATCTTGCTCCTGCCACTATTGACCTTGTTGGTGCTGAATCACATCTGTACAGAATGAACAACAGAATATCTACCCTTAAAGACCGTATAGAGAGTATAAGAAGATATTATGACTACATAATGATAGACACGCCGCCAGGTCCTGGTCTTTTTATTATTAATGGTGTTGTAGCATCGGATTACACAATTGTCTCGCTTGATCCAGGCGTTTTTGCATTAGAAGGGGTTGAGACACTAAACTTGATTTTTGATGACATTAACGAAAGCAGCGGTGTCAAGATAAATCCGCGAATTGCTATTCTCACAAGATGCAACAAGGCATCGTTATTTTCTATGATTACAGGAAAAAGAGACCCGGTAAAGGAAATTAAGAAGGGCATGGAAAGGTTCTTTGATTCCGTCTATACCGTGCCTTACGGGGTTGAAGTGTATGAGTCGCAGTTGAAAGGCGTGCCAATTTCGCATTACAAGCCGAAATGTGAGGCGGGCGTTGCGTATAAAAAAATCGCCGAGGTGGTGATGAGATAGGATGCAGGATACAGGATGCAATGTAAAATTCTTGTGAAAATCTGTTTAATCTAGTGGTTATAAAATATGAGGGGGGGGGGAAACGTGAAGATGGTAAAGGATAAGATAAGGAAACCGGGTAGGAAGGCTTTGTTTGACGATGTAGAAGAGAATAAGGAAAAGGCGGTGGGTGGGAGTGGAAGGATAGAAGTTAGCAACGGAGAAAGAGAGGAGGAGTATAGAGAAAGGCAGTTGAGACGCTTGTTAGGGGCAATGGAAGCTTTTAAGAGCGGGGATTTAACATTACGGCTGCCGAAAGAGAAATACGATATATACAGCGAACTGGCAGAGACATACAACAAAATGGCAGAGATGGCAGGGGGAGTTACAACAGAAATGAGCCGAGTGGCAAAGGTTGCATGCACAGAAGGCAAACTCACCGAGCGCGCATCCGTAGCCGGTGTTGCAGGTAGCTGGAAAGAGGCTGTTGAGGCCTTAAATGGTGTAATTGGCACTTTCGCCACATCCACGCTTGAAATCGACAGAATACTTGACAACATATCCAGGGGCAATTTGACCGAGAAGTTTGCAATACCGGTGGCAGGCGACTTCAAGGTAATGTCTGACACTGTCAATAAAACTGTTGATTGCCTCAATCTAATTGGCGGTGAAGTATCAATGGTGGTAAGGGAGGTAGGCGTAGAAGGGAATTTTGGCGCGCGGGGGGAAGTGCCGGGTGTTACGGGGACCTGGAAGGAGCTGACTGATAATGTGAACTTGCTGGCTGGACACCTGAGAAATCAGGTTAGAGATATCATCAGGGTATCCACCGCAATAGCCAATGGTGACCTAACACAAAAAGTCACGGTTGATGCAAAAGGAGAGCTACTGCAGCTCAAAGACACTATTAACAGAAAGGTTGACTTTCTCAATCTAATTGGCGGTGAAGTATCAAGGGTAGCAAGGGAAGTAGGAGTAGAAGGGAGACTTGGCACACAGGGAGAAGTGCCGGGAGTTGCTGGAGCCTGGAAGGACCTGACTAATAATGTGAATATGCTGGCTGCAAACGTGACAAATCAAGTTAGAGATGTTATCAAGGTAGCCACAGCATTAGCTGATGGTGACCTCACACAAAAAGTCACGGTTGATGCAGGAGGAGAGCTACTGCAGCTCAAGGAGACGATTAACGGCCTGGTTGATAAGCTCAGTCTAATTGGCAATGAAGTATCAAGGGTAGCATGGAAAGTAGGAGTAGAGGGGAGACTTGGCACACAGGGGGAAGTGCCGGGTGTTGCCGGGACCTGGAAGGAGATGGCTGATAATGTGAATATGCTAGCTGCAAACTTGACAAATCAGGTTAGAGATGTTATCAAGGTAGCCACAGCATTAGCCGATGGTGACCTCACGCAAAAAATCACGGTGGACGCAAAAGGAGAGCTAGGGCAACTCAAGAAGACGATCAACGGCATGGTTGATAAGCTCAATCTAATTGGTGGTGAAGTAACAAAGGTAACAAAGGATGTAGGAGTAGAAGGGAAACTTGGCACACAGGGAGAAGTGCCGGGTGTTACGGGTGCCTGGAAGGAGCTGACTGATAATGTGAATATGCTGTCTGCAAATCTGAGAGATCAGGTTAGAGATATTGCTAAGGTAGCTAACGCATTAGCCAATGGAGACC
>CAZOEM010000011.1:9376-17346 GCA_964578735.1 uncultured Halobacteria archaeon
AGAGATCAGGTTAGAGATATTGCTAAGGTAGCTAACGCATTAGCCAATGGAGACCTCACACAAAAAGTCACTGTGGAAGCAAAAGGGGATATACAGCAGCTCAAGGAGACGATTAACAGCATGGTTGATCGAGTTAATCTAATTGGCGGTGAAGTATCAAGGGTAACAAGGGAAGTAGGAGTAGAAGGGAAACTTGGTGCGCAGGGAGAAGTGCCGGGTATTGCAGGGACCTGGAAGGATATGACTGACAATATGAATATGCAGTCTGAAAACTTGAAAAATCAGGTAGGAGACATTGCTAAGGTGGCCACCGCGTTAGCCAATGGAGACCTCACGCAAAAAATCACGGTGGATGCAAAAGGGGATATTCTGCAGCTTAAGGACACTATCAACAGTATGGTTGATAGGCTAAATGTCCTTGTTGTCCGGGTGAGGGATTCAGCCAATACTGTTGCTTCATCCGCTCAGGGTATTGCCGCCACAGGTACCGAGATGAGCACATCCACAACACAGGTAGCAGTATCAGTGGAGCAGATAGCAAAGGGTGCACAGGATCAGGCAGAGAAGACAGATGCGGCATCCGAGGCTGTGGAGCGGATTTCAAAGGCTGCTGCTGAAGTAGCCGACAGGGGGGATGAGGTAAACCGAGCAGCATCTGCTGCGAATAAGAGTGCACAGACAGGTCTTAGAACAGTGGATACGGTTGTTAAAAGCATGCATAGGATATCCGAGGTGGCAGAGGGGACATCATCAACTGTTAAGACTATGGCGCAGAGGGGCGAGGAAATTGCCATGACATTGGGTGTTATCACAGACATCGCATCCCAGACAAACCTGCTTGCATTGAATGCTGCCATAGAGGCTGCGAGGGCTGGTGAGGCCGGCAGGGGGTTCGCTGTAGTTGCAGAAGAAATACGCAAGCTTGCGGAAAATAGCAGAGAATCTGCAGGTGAGATCGCAGAACTTGTGAAGTCTATACAGGAGGAAACAGTATCTGCGTCCGAGGCGGCGAAAACAATGACTGAAAGTGTGACTGCCGGCAGGGAAGCAACAGATAAAGCCTCAGCGGCTCTTGATAACATCTCATTTACGATGAAGCAGACGTCAAATGTAGCCCTGGTGATTTCCGATGCGGCTGCGCAGCAGAAAACAAGTATTGAATCTGTTGTAAAGATGGTAGAAGGGATTTCCTCTATTGCGGAGGAAACAGCAGCAGGTTCCGAGGAATCTTCTGCTTCCGCCCATGAACTAACTTCTGCTATGGAAGACCTCACAACTTCAGGTCAGGAGCTAGTAAGCATTGCCGCAGAACTCCAGGATGCTGTAGCAAGATTCAAACTCAGTAGTGCCGCTGTGGAGGTAAAGCCAGACAAAAAAAGTGTTTAAATGCGTTCACTATATATATAAATATATGTATTTGTATAGCTAAATAAAAAAACCACAAGATTACACGAGATTAACACAAGAACTTGGGATTATTTGGTATAAAATAGTTAATAGTGTACCATAACTATGTTAATAATATTCTTTTTCTCGTGGAAATCTGTGTAATCGTGTGGTTATAAAAAGGATATAAAACGGATATAAAAAGGATATAAAAAGGAGCTAAACAAATACAAATATATTATTTATTTTATTTTATTATAAACGAACGAAAAGGGTGTGGGAGATATAATATAATGGCTCAACAAGGACAGAAGGGAAGGTACAAATTTATCGTGATGGCAGCCCTTTTAGGTATTTGCTGCATTCTCTCTTATTATTTTCGCGTGGTAGTCCCAACTGAGAAGGTTTTTAGTCACTTCTTTTACGTTCCGATTATCGTAGCATCGCTCTGGTGGGGAAGAAAAGGTGTGGGTATAGCGATAGTTTTAGCCTTTTTGCTCATCTTCAGCCACCTTATTAGTGGTATGGAGAAGGAGATGTCCTATGATCTGATTCGAGCCGCTATGTTTATTGTTGTTGCCCTGGTAACGGGCATTTTAAGTGAGCGGATAGTGAAGACGCAGACGATAACAAACAAGGTTAGAGAGATAGCTAAGGTAGCTACCGCAATAGCCAAGGGAGACCTCACACAAAAAATCACTGTTGATGTCAATGGGGAGGTAAAGCAGCTAAAGGACACTATCAACAGCATGGTTGATTGCCTCAACGCCCTTATTACCCATGTGAGCGATTCCGCCAATACGGTAACCGCATCCTCAAAGGATATTGCTGCCGCGGGTACCGAGATGAACACATTCACAACGCAGGTAGCGGCAGCAGTGCAGCAGATAGCAAAGGGCGCGCAGGATCAGGCACAGAGTATAAATGTGGCTTCCAGGTCTATTGAGCGGATTTCAATGGCTGCTATTGAGGTATCCGACAAGGCTGCTGAGGTGAACAAGGCAGCATCTGCTGCAACTGAGAGTGCTCAGACAGGTCTTAAAACAGTGGATGAGGCTGTAAGAGCATGTCAGGGAGTATCAGAGGCAGCAGAGAGAACATCAGCAACTATTGAAACCATGACGCATAGCGGTGAGGAGATTACCAAGATACTGTATATTATCACCGACATCGCATCCCAGACAAACCTGCTTGCATTAAATGCCGCGATAGAGGCTGCGAGGGCTGGTGAGGCCGGCAGGGGGTTCGCTGTGGTCGCAGAAGAAGTAGGCAAACTTGCAGAGAAGAGCAAAAAATCAGCCGGTGAGATTGCAGAACTTGTAAAATCTATACAAGAGGACGTGGTAACTGCATCAGTGGTGTCGAAAGCAACGTCAGAAAGTATGACAGTAAACAGAGAAGCAAGAGCTAAAACCTCAGTGGCTCTTGATAACATCTCATTTACGATGAAGCAGACATCAAATGCAGCCCGAGCAATTTCCGAAGCAGCGGCGCAGCAGCAAAAGAGTATTGAATCGGTTGTGAGGGTAGTGGATAAGATTTCTGCGATTGCCGAGGAGACGGCAGCGGGTTCCGAGGAATCCTCTTCTTCTGCTCAGGAACTAACCGCTGCTATGGAACAGCTCACAACTTCCGGTCAGGAGCTGGTAGGCATTGCCGCAGAACTCCAGGATGCAGTAACAAGGTTCAAACTCCGAGGTGAAGCGGTAGAGGTTGAAGCAGCCGAAAAGCGCTAAAAGGGGATAAAAAGGTCATGATGGAAGAAAAAGCAATTGCAGAAGCGGAGACGAAAACGTTTGTAGTCTTTAGACTCGGAGATGAAGAATTCGGCGTGGATGTGATGAACCTAAAAAGGATTGCAAAGGTACCAACAATTACCCGGGTTCCCCGCTCACCGGATTTTATTGAGGGCGTAATAAATCTCAGAGGCAGCCTGATAACAGTCGTAAACATCAGGAAGAGGTTTGGTTTTCTGCCTAAGGATATAAATTCCGATTCCAGAATAATCATAGCAGAGTGTGAGGGCAAGGTATTTGGCATGCTTGTTGATGCAGCAACAGAAGTATTGAAGATTCCTGTATCTGATATTGAGACAACGCCTGAGATGGTTACAACAGAGATTTCTAAGGAGCATCTGAAGGGGGTGGGCAAGGTTGGTGACCGGCTCATCTTCTTACTTGACCTGAAAGAGGTGTTGTCAGAGAATGGAAATGAGATAGAAGAAATAAAGGAGGTGTACAAATAGGAAATGGAAAAGATAAGAGTATTGTTAGTAGACGATTCTACGTACATAAGGACGGTTCTTGGTAGCATAATAGTCGAGGCGGGATTTGAAGTTGTTGGCGAAGCCGCGGATGGCGAAGAGGCAATTCGGAAGTATATGGACCTCAAGCCAGACATAGTATTGATGGATGTGATAATGGAACCTATGGACGGAATGGCTGCGGCTGAGGCGATACTGGCTAAAGACCCTGCGGCACGGATATTGATGGTTACAGTGTTGGAAGCTAAGGAAATACTTGAGGATTTGATAAAGATAGGAGCAAAAGGCTATATCACGAAACCTTTTTCGAAGGAGGAAATAGCAGAAAAGATAAGGGAAGTTATAAAAGGTGGTGGTAAAGTTGTCTGAAACAGGAGTAACGGAATTCGAGAAAGAAATGCTGGAGCAAATATTAAAGACTACTACTTCAAAGGCATTGATCTATTTGCAATTCTTTCTCGGCAGAGTGCTCAAAGTCGAATCGCTATCCATTCGCTGGACCGCCCAGCAATTGAAGACAGACAAGGATTCTGTTATATCCCTGATAGAGTTGAGAGAGGGGAGAGATATGGTTGGAAGTATATACCTGATATTCCCATTTGAAATTGCGCATGGACTTGCAAAAGATATGTATGCTGATTTGATCCCGGAGATTTCTCAAAAGCATGTCCTGGATATGGCGGAGGAGATGACCAATATTATCTCGGCACCACTCAGTGAGGCTGTGACTTTCTTTCGCAATACAACAGTCATTCCTTCGGTTGCCCATATAGTGAGCCCGGACGAGTTCAAATATTTGCCGGTAACTGATGCGTTGGTTTTAGAATTGAAAATAGGTGGCGAGATGAGTGGTGCGATATACTTTGTGATGGAGGCAGAGATAGTAAAGAAATTAAAGAGAACGCTGAAAATGCGGGAACGTGAATGAATAATAGAATGATAAATGTGCTGGTGGTAGATGACTCGTCACTGATGAGACGAATGATTTCAGAAATGCTGGACTCGAAATCAGACATAAGAGTAGTTGGCACTGCTAAAGATGGGTTGGAAGCAGTAGAAAAGACAGAAAAGCTCAGGCCAGATGTTGTAACGATGGACGTAGAGATGCCGAGGATGGATGGATTAACTGCTTTGTGCTGTATAATGGCGAAAACTCCGGTACCCATTGTGATGCTCACAGCAATGGGCAAAATAGAAGCGGACCTTGCCGTGAAATCATTTGAGTACGGCGTAGTGGACTTTGTATCAAAACCCAGCAAGACCATCTCTTTAGACGTAGAAGAAGTGAAAGAGGAACTGATAAATAAGGTCAGAGCTGCTTCAACAGTGAATGTGGAAAAAATGGCTTTCAAGGTGGTGGCAAGAAAATACATAGATAAACTGTTAATACCGCCGAAAACAGACAAAAAAGTTCTCGTTATTGGCGCTTCCACCGGAGGGCCGCAGGCACTATCAGAAATCATACCGAAACTTCACAGAACCTTCCCCTTAGCTGTTTTAATTGTTCAGCACTTGCCAGTTGGCGTCACAAAAAGCTTTTCCGAAAGACTGGGCTGGCAGACTTCTATCGCAATGAAAGAAGCGGAAGATAATGATCTTATAAAACCGGGTCATGCATTCATTGCACCATCTGGTTATCATACAGTAGTAAAAAACGGCAGGATAAAATTAAATAAGAGACCAAAGGAGAACAGTGTGAGACCAAGCATAGATGTAGCAATGAGCTCCGCAGCAGAAGCATATAGAGACAAGGTTATCGGCGTGCTGCTCAGTGGCATGGGAAAAGACGGTGCAGAGGGTATGAAGGCGATAAAAGAAAGAGGCGGGAAGACGATTGCCCAGGATGAACTCACAAGTGTCATATTCGGCATGCCGAAAGCAGCAATAGAGATTGGTGCTGTGGACAAGGTTGTGCCACTGCCAGATATTGTTGATGAAATAATGGGGGTACTGTGATTATCTAACACAGAGGGGATGAGGGGAGCGACTAAAAAAATGCAAACTCGAGCTAAGATCATTGTAAATTTCGAGATAAAACGAGGCAGCTCAGATGAAGAGACTGCCGAAAGATTAGACCTTGCTGCTCTGTATTTAAAGAATCTTACAAGTGTCGTTTCTATGATGAACACAAATCTTGGTGGTAAAATGGATAATTTAGGTGAGAAGATAGATGCAGGCAGAGCGGAGAATAGAGAAGGTTTTGGTTCGCTTGGCGAAAAGATAGATGGTATAAAAGAGGACACAGGAGAAATGACAAATACCTTGTACTTTCTAAAAGAAGTACATCGAGAAACGTTAGAATTGAAAGAGAAATACGATGTGCTCAGCAGGGATGTTCTTGATTTTTTCTTCGATTGCAACAGTTGATGTACATGCATGGTCCTGTCTAAAAGTCATCAAAATCGAATATAAAATAACCTTCTTTTCTGAGTCTCTCTTTATCCGCGATCTTTTTTGCAATCAGACCAAAATATTCTTTCCGTTTGCCGCAATTCCAGTCAACATACCCGCTCTTCTTTTTCAGTTCCGCAAGGATAGCAAAAGCGTCCTTAAACTTAAGGGTACTGTATTTGCATTCAAAGAATCCTATCTCTTTGCTTTCTTCGTCCAGGGTAGCAATGTCTATTTCTTTATCTTTATGCCACCATCGACCTAGTTTTGTAATTGCAAACGGCAGTCTATCACGATTTAGAAGAAGAAATTGCTTGCAGACTTTTTCAAATACCGTGCCCATATACTGATTGAACTTTGCACCGAAATTAGTTATACGTCCTGTTTCTAAGAGTTCTGACTTGTGCGGATAAATAAATCTGAAATAGAACCGGAAGTAATTGTCTGAGAATGTATATCGCCTATTTCGTGTTTTCTCCTTCCTTTCTCCGACCGGAAAGGTATCTTCTATAATATGCAATTTTATTAGATTGCTCAGATATTGGGAGACTATGCTCGTACTGAAACCCGTATAAGTAGCAATATCGCCGAATTTGGTATAGCCGAACGAAATAGCCTTGAGTATCTTATAATATCTTGTCGGATCTCGCAATTCGTATTTTATCAGTATTTCCGCTTCTTCAAATAATATCCGGCCAGGCAAAAAAATATCTTCAAAATTCTCGTTGTTCTTTAGCCTGTACGCAGCGTCCAGAATGTAATATGGTATTCCATCTGTTATGCCATATATCTTGATAATATCATCTATTGGAAGTTCAATGAACTCCTTTATGTGATAATATTTAAGCGGTGGCAGCAATATTTGACCGGTTCTTCTACCATACAGCGGCGACTGATAACCTAAAAGATGGGTTTTCATCAATGAAATGGATGAGCCGCAGACAACTAATTTGATTGTCGTGCCAGTCAGCAACTCGTCCCATATCTTTTGCAATTGCGATAAAAATCGCTTATTCTGCTTTATGAGGTTTGGGAATTCATCGAAAATCACAACCAAGTTGTCCACCTTTGCAAGCTCATTGAATAACTCCGCCCATGACAATTTGGCCTTCGCGATTAGTGGATTGGATAAGAATCCGGCAACTATATCCTTGAATGTGTTCAAATTCTCTTCTTCTAAGGCTTCTTCGACAAAGAAGTAAACGAATTTTTCTCCTGTTTTCGACTGTTTTAACAGTTCCGTCTTTCCGATTCTTCTGCGGCCATATAAAATTATGAACTCAGCCCTGTCTGAATTGTATGCATCTTTAAGTATCTTCAACTCGCGTTCTCGGTCAACGAATTTTTGTTTGATCATGATTATTATAATCGTGTTTGAGATATATAAAAGGCTGCAGGGTTATCGCCGACTAAGGATGAGGCGATTACTCGCCCCTCCTCGTCTCAGAACGGTACGTGAAAGTTTCCCTTTTCATATCGGAAAAGAGTTTTAGTCCGTTCCTTTCTGTAAAGAGGTGAGTAACGCAGGGGAACTTCCCCCCTACGTCCTCTCAGAACCCGGCGTGAACCTCTCAGCTCACCGGGCTCCCATCATCCAGCCATAGGTCTCACACCCATCTGCCAGTGTAGAAACAGCCAGGGCAGCCTTTGGGCAATCTCCCCTAACCAGTATTCCGCACGCCTATGATGGCGTCTAAACCTCTTAAATTTCCTCATTGCCCATCTGACTAACATTCTGTTCCGATGTCGCAAAATTGGGTACAGCGCGGATTTATAAAAGCTCCTGTAATAACTGATCCAGCCCCTTACAATACACCTGCTGCTCCACGGTTTGCTTTCACCTCTTTCCACGCTTCCAATACAACTTTCTTAGAAATCTCAAATGGCTTTGCTTTCATCAAAGATTCCTCCCATCTCCTGGTTGATCTTT
>CAZOEM010000012.1:0-17323 GCA_964578735.1 uncultured Halobacteria archaeon
AACGTCATGGAAGGCGGATTAGCAGAGTCCAATTTCAGGGGAGAGGGATAAATAAAGTGAAGATTGAAAGTCGTAACACAACGTTAATAATCAGCCTTATAGGGCTGGTGTTTGTAATATCGACAGTGCTATTCTTCCTTGGAGGTTTGACAGCAGCACTTTATTTCGCGCTCATTGGTATTCCCCTCGCTTTTGTGCTGGGAATTGCATTCTACATCGCGAAGACAAAATCAGCCGGTGGACGATCGGAAATAGTGGCGCAACGGATCAAAGAGAAAGAGCTGGAGCAAGTTATGGGGCAATTTATGACGTTGGGGAAACGGGTTTCGGATATAGAAATGACATTTAATGTGGATGCAGACAGAACCAGGCTTGAACTCAACGATGTTAAAAACCGATTGCAAGGCATGGGATGCGTGCTAAACGAAAAAGACGAATTGATTAGAGGAAGATACAATTCCGTGCTGGTGAGCAAAGTGGAATTACAAGCGATAAGCAAACTTGGTGACGATATAGATAATCTTGAACTTCGCTTCGGTAATCTCTTACACAAAGCCGTAATAGAGAAGTGTGATTGGAGTATAAAAAAGCTGGAGTTACTTGGGAGTTATGGTTTCAACGTAGAATCGCAAATATCGCAGCTTCATGCGGTATCGAAAAAAGAGGTTCCCAATGATTTAAACTCGCTTGCCGGTCTAACGCGAGAAATTGGTGTCTTTTTTGAGGATGCTTTGAGTCTGTGCTTGAATGATGCTGTAAAATATGTACGCGCAGCAACTCAGTTTGGTAAGAATGTTTCCGATGTTCAAAGTGATTTAGATATGGTATCAGAGAATAAGGCGAGGAAGGACTATGACAACGCGGTCTTTCTCATTCAGAAGAGCATGGACAGCCTTAAAGAGACACTACAAACGGTTTTTGGTGAACAGAAAGCGATCCTGCTGAATGCAAGTGACGAAATCATCAAAAATATTGACGATAGAGAGACTAAAAGGGTGCAGATAGAGGAGATAAGGGGAAAAATTGCTCTTTGTACCTCACCTCTTATGTTGCCTTTGCTCATGGCACTAAATGATAATCTGTTGATTATATCGCGTGAGGTGGTCGAGAATGTGTACGAGGAGATAAGAAGAAGTGGCAATGAAATAGCGGCGCTCCACCCGCCCGAATATTTCTGGAATCCACAGAGTATTCCAGAAGATGAGTTTCAGCAACTGTGCTCCGAGAGGGATATAAATCGCTTTGCTTTAATCTTCGGTTCCGTGTATAAGAGTTTCAAGTCGAGGGCTGATTATGACAGCTTAAAAGTAAGAATATTAAAAAGTTTCATCAAAACGGTAGAACAGAGGATACGTAAGAAAGTGCTGGATAAGGGGCAGGTAAGAGCAACAGAGTTAGGGGTAGCACAGCCGGAGGAGTTTTTGATGCTATATGCAAGTTTCCATCCGGAGACGGAATATGACGAAACAACAGAAATCCTTTCGCTTTCCTCTCTGGGAACAGCACCTCTTCCTTCACAACCGCCTTCTCCTGCGGGCGCCCATACATTATCTCTATCAATATCTGATTTTGAAACGGAAACACCGCTCGATAACGTATCTGTGACAGTGGAGAAAGACATGAAAAAAATCGAGCAGATAACCCGAGAAGGTTCTTTGGTGTTGAACATTGAGCGAGGAAAGTATCACGTCAAAACTTCTTTGCACGGATATAAAACGCAGGAATTTGATATTACTTTGAGCAGTGATGAGGAACGTGAAATAAAGCTTAAAAAGAGAGGGTTGAAAGAGACACTGTGTAAAGATAAAGAAGAAGCGATATTAAAATTTGTGAAGAAATATTCGGGTATCGTGGATGCGGAACTAGAGAAATCCGGATTCGTAACGGCTGACATCGAACTAAAAGTAAACAGGGATTATAACCCCTGTTTCCTTTATGTCTGGTCAGAAGAGAAAGCAAACGTATCCTTTTTAGAATCCTCTGATGGGTATATGGTTTATGATACGGAAGAGATAAAAAAGAGAGTTCTTGGTGCTATCAATGACTTGAATCCTGACTTAGACGATAGATATGGATTAGAGGAGCTGAAAGAGCTTGTGCACATACCGCTACCGGAAACTGAGTTAGCCAGGTTAGTGGAGGAAATGAGCAAAGATAAAAAATTTTCATATGACGTTGACGTTAAAGAAAAAGAGATTTTAATAAGTAGAAGGTGAAATAATGGCAGAAGAAGGAAGGATATGGAGCCCGTATATAAAGTGGAGTGCAATAGCCTCTGGCGAGGGTGGAGGTAAAATAGCCGCTCTTTACTTCTGCACAAAACAAGACGAGGCAATCGGTGACCGAGTCCTTCTAATTAATACTGCCAGGTCTGACCTGGAGAGAACGATTAGGGAGGTTGGAGAGCGCGTGGAAGATAAGGGGGAGCAGGCAAAGTCTCTCCTGGACAGTATCAGACGAGAAAAGATAGAGCAGTTTGGCCCGCCCGGGGGTGCCGGTAATTTCTGGAAGGAGGGGGAAAACGCAGCAAAAGATGATTTTGAGAAAGAAGAACTTATCAGAAGACGAGTGGAGACACTACGACTCGGTTCAGGAGATGCAATATTTGAGATCACCACACTTGGTGGTGGCACGGGTTGTGGAAGTATCCCTTTTATCATTGATAAAATGAAGGGGGGGGGTATAGGACCACTTGCAGAGCACAAACACTTCGCTGTTGCTGCATGGCCGGAAATGACAGAAGGGGGGCAGAGGCACTTCAATGCTATCTGTGGTCTTTCCAGACTGTTGAAATTCGGTGAAGATGCACATCAAAATGCAGATATGGTGATATTAGTAGATAATTCGCTCCTTGCCGAAAGGATACCCCAGGTCGGAGAACTATCAGAGAGATATTTCGAGATGAACAAACAAATAGTAGAAGCTCTTGGTCTGATGGTGGCTCCGGGCAGGGGCAAGTCAGACGTAGTCATAGACGTGAACGATTATGTGAACTTCCCGTCTGCAATAGGGGTATATCACGCAGCACCGTGCTTATCACTGGGGAACGACATAGAACTAATAGGCCTGGAAGCGGCTTTGGATGACGCTATGGAGAACCCCTTTTTCCCTATGGACCCCAGCACGGCGACAATGGTATGGCTCGTGGTAAGGGTCCCGCAGAGATATTATAAGACGGGCGAATTCGAGCACGATACTTTGAACACACTGTTCAGCAAGTGGGTGAAAGAACATATAGTGGGAGAGGTGCGGTATTCTGCGATTACTTATGAGGAAGATACAACAAGGGATACATTTGACGTGCTACTGCTCCTGGGTGGTTTCAAGCTGGATAAACTTATTCCCGAATCTTATGAACGGTATCATAAATTCAGAAAAGTGCTGGAGTCGAATGCAAGAGGAGATAACATTATTCTACATGGCAAAGCGGACAGAGTAGCCTTGTCAGTGAGCGAGCTTGATTTGACTGAAAACAATTTGAAAAAATATATAGCGCATACGGAAGAAGTTTTTGAGGAGTTGAGGTAAGAAGAGATGAAAAAGCTATCAGCTATTGGTCTTCTGGCTGTGGTTATAGCTATAGTTATGGTGATTGTATTTGGCTTGTGTGCTGCAAGTATGGCTGCGGACCAATCACCTAAGAACGAATCACCTACTGGTGGATCACTTGCGAATGTATCACCTGCGAATGTATCTCCTGTGAATGTATCTCCTGTGAATGTATCTCCTGCGAATGTATCACCTGCGAATGTATCTCCTGCGAATGTATCTCCTGTGAATGTATCTCCTGCGAATGTATCACCTGCGAATGTATCACCTGCGAATGTATCACCTGCGAATGTATCTCCTGCGAATGTATCTCCTGCGAATGTATCTCCTGCGGGTGAACCAGTTGGGCGAAAGATTATGCCGTGGGCTATTGTTGTAGCTATCGTTGTTCTATCCTTTTTGATTTTTTTTGTAATAAAAGGAAAACGTAAAAAAGAGGGACTAAAAGCTGAAGACCCGTCAAGGGGGTCTCCCGATTACTTTAGACCACAAATACATTTTAACGTATGCGATAAGAAAACCAATGAGCCAATGTCCGGTGCAAAAATTGTGGTGACGGGTAGTAAGTTATCGGAAGAGGGTCATGCGGACCCGGACGGTTTATGGGATTATAAGCTTAAGCGAGGCGAATATAAATGCAGAATAGTGCCTGTTAAAGGATATAAACCCGAATCGGGATCGTTCAGCGTTGAGGATGACGGGACTGTTTCTATTCCTGAGTCAGGATCGTTCCGCGTTGATGGTGACAGGACTATTTTTATCCCCATTTCCAAAAGGACAGGTAATTTGACCGTTCAGGTGAAGGACAGTAGAACTAAAAATACTATCCGGGGGGCGAGTGTGAGCGTGGGCGTAGAGGAGAAGAGAACAGACGAACAGGGCAAAGCGCGTTTTTCCGATTTGACTATTGGCGAAAAGGAGATAAATATAGAGGAGATAAGTGGCGTTTACTCTGCGGGGATAGGAACGTGTGAAATAAAAGAAGACACTACTATCGAGGTAAGTATATCCATAACGTCTCATTTGCGCATCCCGTCAGATAAAGGGGGTAAGCTTGATGTGCTAAGGAATCAACTACAGGATAATTACAGGCGTGTATCTACTTATGACCCCTGTATACCGTATTACTATAAAAGCAGTGTAGATATTATGGTCAATCTGGTAAAAGAAATAGCAGGCAAGCCAATGCTTTTTGTTGATGCGAAGAATCCGGAAGAAACGATTGGTCTTCTTGTAGATGCCATTGACTTAGCTTCTCGTGAGATAATCGAGGTAATGACGTCGAAACGGAACGTGGACGTCTACAGTGCAGCGATGAGCTTAGAGAAAGTAGAAGTCGGAGCGAAACCTGTTGATTCCGGTGATCCCAGGGTATTGGATTACATTAGAGACGCTGATGGCTTTTACAGCACATATATTCATACAGTGCAAAGCAAATTATTCGATATAGATACAACGATAACGCGAAAAACGGGAGAAATGAACGTTCTCCCTGTTTCCGGGCTTTGGCGAGTAGCAAGGATGCTATTACATGAGGCATCTTCTAGTTCGGTGGAGAGCATAAGAAATAGTGCTATGCTCCTCATTGCAGACTTCATACTCGGTTATGCAGATGACATGTTAAGAGACGCGAAGATAATAGAGAGGCTAAAAATAATGGTGTTATGAGTTAGTTATGCCATTTAAAGGAGAGGGAATGGGGAAAAAGGCAAAAAAGACGAGCAAGTGGGTTGCAAGGATATTTACTTTTCTCCATAAGAATGAGAAAGCGAGCGAAGAAGAGGCGAAAGAGGCTCCCGGGCCAACCACAGGAGATATTGTAGAGGTCTCAGAGTTAGATACCACGGAGTCTCCTGTGGAAGAAGTGGTGTCGCAGACAGAGGCTAAATATCCGGTTAACGTTGTCGTTAAAACAGAATCATCTGAGCATCCTGTTGCAGATGTAAACATCTTGCTTACCGGACCGGGCGTTCGAGAAACAAAGACTACTGATGATCTCGGCAGTGCCGAGTTCTCTGTCCCTGCTGGTGAATATACTGTTTCGACAGAGCCCGTTCAAGGATATGAACGTCCAAAACCAGAATATCTCCGCGTGGATACGGAAAGGAATGTGACTATACGAATTAAAAGGAAAGTATGCGAGGTGACAGTTAGGGTAACGGACGCAAAGATAGGTGTTCCAATTCCCCGTGTATCTGTCTCGATCGGTGAAAGACGTTCTACAACGGGAGACGAAGGCGAAGCGTATTTCTCTGATGTGCTAGCGGGAGAACAAGAGATAATCGTTGAGGGCAATTCCGACCTGTATGAGCCCGTAACAGAAGAGCAAGAGATCGAAGAAAGAACGAATACATTAGAGATAACTTTGAAGCCCAAATGTCTCCTGACTCAGCAGCAGAGGACGGAATTAGAGCGTATGAGAAAGACGTTGGACGACGCATTTGAGAACGTGCCTGGTTACTGTGATATGGCTATTCCGGTATACATACGTAGTGTAGGGCTGGCCGCGCTTGATATTATTGAACAAGTGTCAAATAGTCCGAGTTATTTCATGGATTCCTCAGTTCAGCCTTCGGATATGGTAAATCAAATGAGTGAGGTTGCTGACAAGGTATGCCGAGGAATTACGGAGGTGTTATTGAGCGAGAGGAACATAGATATGTATGCAGCAATAGAAAAGACAACGGATTTTGCTGCTTCTTCTTTTTCTACACTTACCTCACAGGAATCAATTTCCATTTATGACGACATGATAATGCGTTTTATAAGCGACCCTAAAGGGTTTTTCGATACGGGTTATAACGAAACACAGAAAAAGTTGACTATGATAGATGAAGAGATAACAGAGAAGATGCGGGAATTTACCACTGTTCCCGTTTCTGGTATCTGGAGGATTTCAAAAGAGCTATTGAAGTATGCGGATACGGAGAGAGAAAGCGAGTTAAAAAAGGCTGCGCTTATTTTTATGGCTGATTTAGTGCTCGACTACACAAGAAAGATGTTTGAGGTACCTGAAATAGTGGAGCGGTTGAGATTGAAGCAGTTTTGATGAATGATATGGCAGAAGGTGGAAGGGATGATAAAAAACCTTTCTTTCAAAAAGTTTTAAAAGCTTTACCAAATGAACAGTGTACTTTATGTACTATGAAACTACCCAGAAGAAGTACCGAAAGTTTTAAATACTAAAATCACTACCTTATTTCTATTGTCACTTCAAGCCGGCTAAAATCCCGGCGGAAAAGGGGGAGTACAAAAAAGATGGCGAAGAAGAAAGAGGTGATAATGTGGAAGGTGTTGTATTTTTCGATTTTTTTAGTGATACTCATGAATTGCCTGACGCCTTGTATTGCGGTTAATAACTCCACGGAGAATAACGCATCGTCAATTTGTGTTGACGAAAACAATGAAACAACGGTAACAATACCGTTATCTTTGCCTTCACCTACCCCGTCTCAATTTAAGGTAGATCAATTCATCTCGGCTAATGCTACTAATCATGTGCATCACATAACCTCACTTACTCAATCCTCAAAGTCAAAATGGAATGAAAATGGGCACTATTATGAGATAATAAAAAAAGCAGACTTAATTTTGCTATCTTCTGACATCTCATTCTCAAATCCAAATCCCGCACTTGGAGAAACAGTAACAATCGCTGCATCAATACATAACATCGGCGATGCCGATGCAAATAATGTCGTTGTGCAATTCTTTGACAATGAGATGCAAATAGGATCAGATCAAATAATAGGTTCTATAACTGCTGGTGGTACTGGAACTGCACAAGTGGCTTGGACAGCGACAGTAGGAACTCATGACATCTCGGTTATAATCGATCCTTATAATGAAATTGCAGAGGTTGATGAAACGAATAATATTGCCCATACTTCAATATCAATAGGTGATTTCTCCACCTGGCAATATAATCGCACCATATACATAAACGAAAACTCCAGTAACGATTTAACAGATTATCAGGTTCTTATTAATTTGTCTGGAAATAACTTCCCACTAGAAGCGAATGACCGTGGCGCTGATATACGGTTTGTAGATGAATATGGAAACGTATTGAACTATTGGATAGAAGAATATGATTATTCAGCAAAGAGAGCAATGATTTGGGTTAAAGTCCCGGAGATACCTGCAAATGGAATTGTTACTTTGCAGATGTATTGGTATAATCCGGGCGCAACTCCAAGGAGTAATGGAGATGCAACTTTTCTGTTCTTTGATGATTTTCTTGGAACGAGTTTAGATACAAATAAATGGAAAAGCACAATGAATTCTCAACTTTTAAATTCAGCTATTAAAACATGGAGTAATGGAACTGGTTGGAAGCATCTTACTTCGAAATATACAATATTAGCTTCCGAAACAGCAATAGTGGAAGTGAGAGCAAAAAGTGAATCCGCAGACCGCTGGCATATTCTCTTTTTGAGAGATAAGTGGGAATACGAGCTGCATAATAGATTTTGCATATTAGATGGTATTATCATACCTTCCTATCAGGGAAATCATATTGGAATACAAACTAAAATACCCTCTTCAGATTGGAAATATCCACATGATTTGGGTGTTATGCAAAACGGTAGATGGTATAAATTAAAAATAATAAAGAGCGCAGAAAAAACAATGACTGCTGAGTTTTTAAATGACGATGGCACTCTTATAGATCGTTATCAAACAACCATTTCCGACTGGAACGCTTCTAAATGGAGCATAACTCAGGCGAAGTATAATGACACCTATGATTACTGGGACTATATCTTCGTTCGAAATTATGCAGATTCTGAACCTACAATCTCTATCAGTTCAGACGTCTCTGCATGGCAATATAGTCGCACCATATACATAAAAGAGAACTCTGGTAATGATTTAACAGATTATCAGGTTCTTATTAACCTATCTGAAAATAACTTCCCAGCAGAAGCAAATGAACGTGGCGCTGATATACAGTTTGTAGATAAATATGGAAATGTATTGAATTATTGGATAGAAGAATATGATTATTCAGCAAAGAGAGCAATGATTTGGGTTAAGGTTCCTTATATTAAAGCAACTGGAACTGTTACCTTACAGATGTATTTTGGTAATCCGAAAGCGCAACCTACCAGTAACTTTACACAAGTGCAATCAACTATATTTAATGGCGATTTTGAATTGGGTAATCTTTCTGGATGGCAATCAAGTGGTATCAAAGGCGGGTTTGCGTGCGTTGTAAAAGAAGGTACATCCTGGTCGTCAGGTAGCGATACAACAGATATTATTCTTGACGGAGAATATGCAGCGAATGTCCGGTCGAGTGGCCCTGCTCCAACTGACTCATGGGGTATATTAACATCGGAACCCTATATACTCAAAGGTGAAACATTGCGGTGGCGGCAATTGTCAGAGACTTCAAGCATATTCGCAGAATTAGGAATATTCGATGCTTTGACTGATGCTGTATTGGAAACACATATAATTCCGGTAACTACTCAATGGATGTATCAAGAGAGAGATCTTTCTGCATATAAAGGTCAACCAATCAAAATACAATTCAAACAGCATACAACACAAGCAGGTAAGGGTTGGTTCACTCTTTGTGATAATGTTAATATTGAAGTATTTAAATATGTTTATCCAGAACCTACTATCTCTTTTAGTCCTTTTGCAGTACCAGGCAGACTGGATGTAAATATAATCGAACCGATTAATTATTCAGTCTACACAGTAGGAGACTCGGTGCAATTCAATATTACAGTAAGCGATTTGAACGATAGTTTGCTTTTCTCTGACATTTTTGTCCACACCATTCTTTCAGGCCCTGACAATGCATCAAAGATAATTCCCTTTTCAATAGACGGCAATTTCTTTGTGGGAGAATACTCTATCAGCTCGGATGACTCTAAAGGTGTCTGGGTTGCCAACGTCACAGCATACAATAGCACACACAGCGGCTTAAGCACTTCAATCATCATCTTTACCTCTCCCTATACTATCCATGTGAAATCAGATAAGGCCTCTCATGTCTTAGGAGAAGTTGTAGCATTTGATGCGGAGGCTTACCGGCTGGGGGTCTCAGGAGGGGTTCTCACTGGCTCGGATGTGTGTTTGAACCTTTCAATATATGATAAGGACTTCACACTGGTTTATGGGCCTGAATCAATGAGTTACGACAACTTTTCCCAATCATTCATTTCACAGGTGGACACTGATTTGCTGGGTAAAGGCTGGTTTAATGTCTCGGTTGCGGGCGATGACGCATCAGGCAATCTTGCGAACACAACCACAGATTTCTTTGTGGCAGATGACTTTGAAGTAAACGTTAGCACTGGCAAGAGCATTTATGATCGTGGTGAATCTGTTAATATATCAGGCGCTGCGGTTTTCGGCGACGGTAGCGCAGTGGATAATGCAACAGTTTCTATTGCAATTAACGTTAAAGGTTTTACCAGAACCTTTGTTACGGACACAAACGATGACGGTGGATTTAATTACACCTTTAACCCATTCACCTATGAGGCGGGGAATTATAACCTGACGGTTACTGTAGACTACTGGGGTTTGAAGAGGGTGGAAGAAGCGGATTTCAGTATAACTGGCTTGTATCTGCGTCCTGAGTCGGAGACACTTGATATGGCTGAGAATTCTGAGTACGTCTTTAATCTGACTTTGTTTAATCTGGGGGAAAGCACTCTCACAGGCATCACGGCAAGTTTAGTTGACCGAAATGCAACCGATAATGTTTTCGGTGTTTTGGATACCAGTACCCTGCCTGACATGCTTTTGCCTGGAGAAAATCGGTCATTTGCTCTTGTTGTGGTGGCATCAGAGGACGCACTCGGTGAGTCAGAGTTTTCTGTTGTAGTCTCGTCTGTTCAGACATCGGATGGGGTCTCTGAGATTCTAGTGAGGATTCATCCAAATAAACCAGTTTTAGACGTTATTCCGGGAAAAGTAGAAGCTGGCTTGAACCTGAATCACTCAACAGTAAAATCATTTACGATATCGAATAGTGGTTACGGCACCCTGCGAAATGTTACCATGAATCAGCCTTCTAATCCATGGCTTCAGATAATATCGGATGAACGCGTAGGAGACATACCCCCTGGCGTAAACGTCTCTATTAATTTCGTAATTAGTTCATTCCACGTAGGTCTTGGAGAATACTCTGAGGCTGTTAGCATATCAAGTGACAACTATGAAACAGTGTCTGTTGAGGTAACAGTTCACGTCACTGATTCAAGTACGGGTTCGCTTCTTTTCTATGTCGGGGATGTCTTAGAGCGAAATGTTTCCAATGCAAGCGTGTATCTTATAAATTATGATACATATGATGAGTTCATCTCACTGACGAATACCACGGGATATGTGCTACTTGAGAATCTTCCAATCGGTAGATACACCTACGAGGTATCTTCCAAAGATACCGGTCATTTTCCACAAACCGGAACTGTGATTGTCGAACCAATGGAAAACTCAAAATTAGTGGAGGTCATGCTCTATCTCTCCTTTGTAGACTTTGAGTGGGAGGTTATTCCAACTGCAATAAAAGATAAATATATTATAAGGCTTAATTTGACATTCGAAACGGATATTCAGATACCTATATTGGTGGCATATCCACCTTTCCTCAACTACAATTTAGCACCTGGTGAAACCGTACAGGATAGCATAACCCTATATAACATCGGACTTATTTCATTGTATGATGTAACAATATCTCCCCCAAATTTTGGTGATGGTGTAGAAATTGATTTCCCTCTGGGACAAAAAGTTCCGGAAATAAAGGCAAAGGAACGTGTAGAGGTACCCTTTACGATTAGATTGTCTGATACAGCATCAGAATGCAAGAAATACAAAGGGAAAATCTCGGCTACCGGGACATTTATTCATTTTATCAACAGTAAACAGGTTGAGGGAACAGCCGGAACTTCTATACCATTAACAATTAGAACACCATGTGCCCAGCATGATGTTCCATTGCCAGATATACCATCTCCTTGTTTCTTTATAGGGCTCCCCTTTTTAGGTGAATTTCATACTGGTCCCTGTATTGATGTTGATGGGATCAGCTCTTATAACAACTACAGAAGTGACTCTGCTGTAATATGGATATTAAGTGTAACTGACTGTGAAGGTGAAACTCTTGAAATATTCACTAAAAAACTAATCGCTACGAATTGTAATCATAAGGGTATTAATTTATTCCCGAAGGCGTGGGGTGTGAGCAAAGACTGTTCAATCTCACCAATATCTTTTAGTTTTTTGGATGCAAGTTTAATAGAGGGTGTAGATGAGTTCTGGTATGGAACTTGGACATGCCCCAGCACATCAGACGGGCTGTGGCGTAATATACGTCCAAATGAAGTAGCAAAGTTAGATGTACATCATATTGGAATAAGCAAGGGTGTGGGCTTTTCTCCAATTAATTTCGTTGGAGGTATGTTGTTTTTCTTCTATGGGTATGATACCCCAATTTGTCCTGGTTTAGTTCCCATTATTGGTATGTCTTTTAATGAGATGTGTATTCCGCAAGTCGGACCCATAAAACCCATAGACTATAGGATAGATATGCCGTTTTGGGGTCCGTATCCTGACTGGAGAGGGGACATACCATTTCCATGGAGAGATTTCTCTATTGACATCAGTATAAATCCTCCAGGGCTGCCCGGCGTGCCCGCACCACCACCTCCACCGCCCAAAATGCCCAAGCCACCTCTAATCTCCGATACCATTCACGAAATCGTGAAACTCTATATTTCCCAAGAGGCAACAATGGAAAGAGACGCATTCTACGCAGGTCTTTCCATGTATAATAAAATGGGAGACAAGGATATTTCGAGCATGAAAATCAATCTAAAAATCACTGATAGTAATAATTCTGTCAATGACCTGTTCTTCATCAGAAGTCCGAGGTTAGTAGGAATTGGCGATGTTAGTGGCTCTGGAACTTTAGGTCCATTGAGTCGGGCAAATATCCAGTGGCTGATAATTCCCAAACCCGGTGCAGGAGGCACAGATCCTGAAGGCACGGTATACAATATCAGTGCGGATATAAGTTATAGTGTGGATGGGCAGAATTTTAAATTTAGGACACAACAGGCACAAATTACGGTTAAACCCCAGCCACAAATTGTTTTAGACTATTATATGCCCTCAGATGTTGTAGCGAACATACCTTTCAAATTAGCCGTGAAAGCAACTAATGAGGGGTATAGTACAGCAAGGAATTTCGGAATTGAAACCGCACAACCAGTAATATATGATAATGTAGCTGGCTTGATGATAGACTTTAAAATAATTGGTAGCTCTCTGAGTGGACAACCAAGAAGCAATTCTCTTAAGGTTAATTTTGGCAATATTGAACCAAGGGAGAGCAAACTTACATGGTGGGAAATGGTCACAACTTTAGATGGAACATTTACAGAGTTCACAGGCACATACACCCATAGCAGTGAACTGGGTGGAGCAGAAACATCACTTATTAAAGAACTAAATACACATATAATTTTAAGGGAAATAGATACGGGAGAGATTACATACGACTTCTTAGTAGATTCGGACATGGATGGAATACCAGATTATGTTATAAATTCTGTGTATGGCACTTCTACTGCGGTCTTATCCAGGGACTACAACGTTACAATGGAACCTACATCTGGGAACCCAACATTAACGATAAGCACAAAAAAAGTGGAAGATAAATGGATTTGCACTTCTGTTGAGGATCCGTATGAAAATAAGGTGCCTATCAAAAAAGTGGAGAGATCAGATGGTAAAATTTTATCGCCGCAAAACTATTGGATGCGAGACAGCAGAATTTTAATTGTTGATGATCCGGTTCAGGAATATACTATCACTTATGAAACTCCTACCCCTACGCCACCAAATATCACTAATGTAAAACCTGGAAACCTGACAGCAATAAGTGGAGACACCATTGAGCTTAATTGTTCAGTCATGGATGATATTGGTGTAGCATCCGTCTGGCTAAACTACACAACAAATAACTGGACAGCATATGATATAAAAATAATGGATAACCCATACAGCGATTTCTACACTACAAACTTAACGCTTCCCGATGTTAATGTTATTGAATACAAAATAGAAGCGAGCGATGAAGTTGGTAATATTGGAGACAGTGGCATATTTAAAATGATGATTCTTCCTATTGGCTATATTTACGTGCCCAATGATTGTCCAACAATTCAAACTGCAATAGACGCTGCAAACCCTAGCGATACAATCATCGTGAGAGACGGAACTTACACAGAAAACATAGAAGTGGCCAAGCCACATTTAACGATCAAGTCCGAGAATGGATCCGTTAATTGTATTGTCCAAGCTGCAAATCCTGATGATAATGTGTTTGAGGTGATGGCTGATCACGTGGACATAAGAGGGTTTACAGTGAAAGGAGCGACGGAAATGTTTATTCCAGGGATATATCTTAACAATACCGACTACTGCGACATTTCCAATAATGTCATAGCGAATAACCATTTTGGGATTGCGCTCAAGGATGCTAACAACAACGCACTAACCAGTAATATTGTTAAGATGAACGACGAATTTGGAATTTCACTCATCAATTGTAACAACAATGCACTAACCGACAACAAAGTTGACTCGAACAACTGGATTGGACTAGTTCTCTACTATGGCGATAATAATACATTATCTGGTAATACTATGTCAGGCAATAGATACAACTTTGGTTCATTTTCTATTAACGACAATATAGACAAAAGCAACCTTGTGGACGGTAAACCCATATACTATATAAAAAGTGCTTCCAATATCGTATATGACAGTAACACAGATATAGGTACGCTGTACTGTATTAACTGTAAAAATGTTACAGTCAGGGATTTAAACCTTAGAGCCAATACTCATGGAGTTAGCTTCTTTAATACAAGCAATTCAAAAATAGAGAATGTAAAATCCTCGAACAACTGGCAGGGGATTCTACTTGATTTTTCCAGCAGTAACAACATACTGATCAACAATGATGTTTCGTACAACGAGGATGGAATTTCAATTTATAGTTCCAACAACAACATCATCGAAAAGAACAGCATCTCGAACAACAGATATGGACTCAGGCTAATATCTTCTTCCAACAATTTCTATCTCAACAACTTCATAAACAACGTTAACAATCATTTCTCAAAATCACCCAACCTTTGGAACTCACATTCAAAAATATCATATGCATATAACAGAGGGACTTATGAGAACTACCTCGGCAACTACTGGGATGATTATTCTGGAAACGATGCAAATGGTAACGGAATTGGCGATATACCTTACATAATCGATTCAGATAGGGACAACTACCCGCTGATGCAGCCATGGGAGCAGTATATTCAAGGCCCCATATATATTATTGGCGGCGAAGAATTTACAAAGAGAAAACAAATTACAGTAGATAATACGCGAAATGCAAACACCCTAACAGATTATCAAGTAAAACTTGATGTGATATATGAACCAGAAATGCAGCCAGACTTTGATGACCTGAGATTTACTGATAGTAACGATAATCCCCTCAATTATTGGGTTGAAGATTACACACCGGGTGCACGTGCAACCATCTGGGTGAAGATACCATTGATCCCCGGTAGTGGAACAAAGACAGTTTATATATATTATGGAAATGCGGGTGTGGGTAATGAGAGTAATGGGGATACAGTGTTTGAGTTTTTTGATGATTTTGAAGATGGAGATGATGTCGGTTGGGGTCATGAAATTGGCTCTTGGATTGTAAATAATGGAGAATATACAGCTACTGGGAAATCTGGCGTGGCTGTTTCTTCGGTAGGCAGCATATCATGGACTGATTATATTTTTGAGGGAGATCTTAGGATTACTCAAAAAGGAGCAGCACACTTAGAATTAAAAGTCCCTGAGGTAGGTGCAGGTTCAAAGAATGTTCCGGACAATGGCATACATTTGGTCATTTTCCCCGCGGGAAATAGTATATATTGGCATGTGATAGAAAATGGGATAGGATATCCTCAAGGTATGAAAACCTTAGACGTATCTGTAAATCGCCCAATACATGTTAAAGTTGAAATCGCAGGAGATACTTACAAAGCGTATGTGAATGAGATTTTAAAAAATACACTCATAGATAATACATACTCTTCAGGGAAAATAGCTGTATGTGTTAATTTGAATTACCCCACTCCTACTACGTGGGATAATATTTTAGTCCGCAAATATGCTGATCCCGAGCCAACGATAACAATTAAAGGAACCGATTTAGCAGCCGAATGGCATTTTGACGAGGGTTCAGGAAGTACGGTGAAAGACAACACAGGAAATGGAAATGACGGAATTATACATGGTGCAATGTGGATAAATGGAATAAAAGGGAAGGCACTGAAATTTGATGGCAAGGACGATTATGTAGAGGTTCAAGATTCGAGTAGCTTAAGAATCACAGGTAATCTTAATGTTGAAGCCTGGGTCAAAGTAGAAGAGCTTGGTTCAAAGTATCACTTTATAGTAAGCAAACATTATACGCCTGCGGGATATACATTGTACATAAATCCGGCTAATAAATTTGCGTTTGAGATAAACGGTCAGCATTCTGTTGCGAGTACAACGACACCGGAATTAGGGCAGTGGTATCATGTCGTTGGTACTTATGATCATTCCCAACTCAAGATTTACGTTAATGACGTTTTGGAAAATACCAAGGGCTGCACTGCGAAGTTAGCTACAAACAACCAGAAATTGAGAATAGGGCAGTGGTCAGCAGGTGGATATTGCTTTAAGGGCATAATAGATGAGGTAAGAATTTACGCCAATGCATGACAAATCCAAACTTACAAATTCTTCACCGAACGTTCCAGCAGAGCTAGAAAAACGTAAACCGGTACAATTACTATATCCCCCTTTGTATCGAACTCTTTCTTGCTCAAAATCAGATACTATTCTGGCTTGTTAATAATGGCGACATCCTTAAATGATACTTTCGGCTTGTATTTCATCACAATACCTAAATATTCGCCATCTTCTCGCTGGTAAACAAAATTCAACACTTTTCTCGCATCGTAATAAAAGCATAGGAATCTACCTTGACATTGTTAGATTAACATTGATGTAATAAAAGTATTATTAAAGGCAAGTAGGTGATATAAGATGACGGAGTTGAGCACTTCAGATATAGACAGAAGTGTGGAAGAGATAATGACATTTCATACGTCATTTCACAGTTTTTTCAGGGTTAAGACACGTGACGTGATAAAACAGTCATTGCAGTATCAACAAGGACTTTTGCTTGGGGATAAGAGAAAAAATATGACGAACATGGAGAAAACCATGCCCGATTGTGACCACCAATCGCTGCAGAATTTTATCTCCAACTCGAAATGGGACGAGGAGGGTGTTATCTGCGAGATTCAAAGGAGAGTCGGCGAGTTGATAGGAAATCCTGTCCCTGGTTCTGTTCATCTTGACGAATCGGGGTTCCTTAAGGCTGGTAATAGCTCTGTGGGCGTGAAGCGTCAATACTGTGGTTGATTTGGAAAGGTGGACAACTGTCAGGTGGGCGTATTCCTTGGATACGCACTCTGGAGAGCTATCGAACACTCATAGACAAGCGACTCTACCTTCCAGAGGACTGGGCAAATGATCCTGATCGGAGAGGGATGTGCAGTGTTCCTGAAGAGATTACATTCAAAACGAAGGCTGAGGGGGGTTGGGAAATGCTTTTAAATGCAATCGACACAAGAGTATGGCTGGAACGCCCAAAGGTTGAAGTTCCAAAGAGGAA
>CAZOEM010000013.1:0-17253 GCA_964578735.1 uncultured Halobacteria archaeon
AAGAGAAAAAGTGTCGGTATGCCCGAAATGGAAAAGTAGGTCCACTATCCGCTCCAGCTTCTCGTCCACATCACAGGCACCGTAACATGAAGACCCGGATATTATCACTTCCGCTCCGGTATCTTTCGTGATCTCGGAAGCTATCTCAACCGCCACAGTTTTGAGACCTTCCGGGAGCTGCAAACCCACCCTTCTCGCATCCCTATTCTTTATCAATTCCTTTATCTTCTCTAATTCGAAGTCATATGAATTCGTGCCCATACTCATTACTTCGTTTCTTGTACTTTAATATAATATAATATAAAATAAAATAAATGCTAAGTTTTGGAGCTAAACAAAGATTTCAATGATATTTTATACTGCCTGCCTTATTACATAAAATGAACATGAACCAGGATGAAAAGAAGGCCAGGCAATCTTATCTTTTCAAGAAAGCGTGGGCTGATCTGAGCAGTTTAACGCCCGGGGAATACGTGGAATTTATCAATATTGATCCGGCAGAGCTAGGCCTATTGGCACTAACGCATACGGATGAGCCCGTTGACGAGACCTTAAATAGACTGCTAAAGGGCGAATGGGGTAAGAAGAAATAGCGCTATTAAGCATGCATCAAGATAGGGATCAACTCAACATCTTAGTCATGCACCCTGCTATCAGACCGCCGATAGCATCATCCATGAAAACACCCAGGCGGCTCAATATACCTGGCTTCCTCGTGTCATAATAGATGAAATTAAAAAGCGCTTTCTTGCCGCCTATGTATTCTGCTATGTTGAGTCCAATGAGTTCATCAGCGACAATACAGGCTGCGTCCGTCTCTCCCGCTTCTCCAGCTCGGCCCTTATTTATCTCTTCCTCCTCTGAATGAAGTGCAGCCGCAAGCAGCAGAGCTATATTTATATCAGAACATTCCTTCTTTATCGTCTCTTCCAGCCTCTTTTTTAGCTCTGTTCTATCCCCTTCTTCGCCTTCTACGGGTACATAGAGCTCCAAAGCTGTTGATACCATATCGTCCAAATATATCCCTCGCTCTTCCAGCCTGATAAGTATCGACCTATCCCTGCTCAAGTTATCATGAGAAAAAAGAGCGTCTTTTACGCCTCTTCGTACAATTTCGTAGACGGTACGCCCTATTTCTGTCGCTTTACCTGCGAATAGTTCCTCTTTTGTTCCTCTTTCGCCCGTTTTATAACAAGCCACAACTACGGAATCCGTATAGTCGCCAGTGAACAAATCACCTTTTTCATTGTGCACGTCGAGATCGTAGAAAGCCGCTGTTTTTGCTTCTGTTGCTACTATTAGCACATTCGCCATCGCAGACTGTGACAGATTCTTGTTTATCAGCAGGATTATGTTTACTGTTGATTTTGATATGCCCGCGGTTATAATAGCTGTTATATCGCCCTTCTCTATGATCCTTGCATTCTCCATTGGGACAGCAGTCATCAGTCCGACTGTTTCTTCGCCCGCTAAACCTAGCTCCTTTAAGAGCGAGTCAAAGAGTACAAAAGCGTTTCCATTGAAATTTGTGTCCACATTCACGTTTAATATCGTCTTCGCACTAACGAAACCACCGTTATATATTGCAGAACTAAGAACTTTGAAATCGCCTTGCACTGCAATATAATCTTGCGTTTTGTTTATTTCCATGATTGTTAGTATTTGGTTAGGTACTTTTATAATCTCACGATTGTACTAACGATGTTGCATAATTACAAAAACCACTATATGGAGAGATAACACGTATTATTTCATCTTCCATTGCTTAATCTGTAATTTTCAATTGAACACCGGTCACCTAACGGTTAAAATCTAAATTCCAAACACTTCTTATATGGCACTATTTACATATAATTGTGTCCTACTTTTATATCAAGGTCAACCCCTAACCTCCCCTTCGTCTTCATCCCGAGCTTAACCTGACATGCTAACCGCCTATGGGAATCTCCCGTTTGTGGGGCCGCGTTTACATACGGGAAGTCCGCTCCCATAGAAGCATAGAACTTCCCCAAGTGGGCGGAGGGTTGTCGCTTAGCATATCCTACCACTGGTTCGTTTGTGCTTCGGGCTAAAGACCGCATCAGGCTCTTCAGAATAACTTTTTTCCCTTCAATGTTGATAGATGCTTTTAAACTATCAACACTTGTTTCAGTGACTTCAGCAGTTAGTATCTGAGCATTTTCACCAAAATTGAAGTTAATTGGGCGTTCATAATCCGAGGACTTTATTGGAACATTTCCAGTGTTAATAATTTTGGCTATTATAAGTTGAACGCCTTGCACAGGCTTTTTGTTATATAGTACTTCAAGATTTCCTTTTATTTCTTTATCTATACTCAATAAAGGTGTATTAGAAACTACTTGCCAAGATAGTGCCCTTTTTTGGCGCTGAATCCAACATATGATGACCATGGTAGCAATAGTAATTATTGGGAGAATAACTCCAATGAATCGCCACAGGGGGTCACTTATAATCTCTGACATTTTATGCCTCTTACTCCGATAAAAACTAAAACTACCTCCATCAGACTAAATTTTCTCATTTATATCTTTCCTTTTCAAGAAGTACGTATACTGCTGTACTTAAGCACGACAGCCTATGACGTATACTTATATAATATTCATAGGATATATAAAAGCGTTTCTATTTTTTCTTGTTATCTTTACTACCTTTCTTTTGGCGTTGCCGGATTTCAAAGATGATGTAAATAGCGATACCAATGACAACCGAAGGAGCATAAAAACCCCAATCGAGCTTTTCTTTTTTTGCTGTGATTTTGAATATTGAGAATCCTGGCGTAGCTGCACTATATTGCTCATAGGCCCCTTTTGTAGTTATCCATCTAGCTTTTAAACCCACCCAATCGGAAGCTCCGCGATACAATTCAACCTCTTCTTTATCGAAATGTCTACTATATAACCATTCTTTTTCAACTTGAAAAAATATAATTGCAGGTGAAGCCTTCATAGGTTCAGGAACTGTAATCTCTATCATTTTATAACCTAGTGATGTTTCGATTTCGGGTATAGCTACCGTTACATTTCCAAATGTTGGTCTATAAAAACGAATTTCTGGTATTACTTTTCCAACTCCAGACTTGTTAAAAGTTACTGTTCCATTTGGAGGAATTCGCAGAGTTTCGATTGCTTCTAAATCAGATCCTAGACTCAGAGATGTGCTCACTGTTGGGCTCGGAGATGGACTCACTCTTGGGCTTGGAGACGGACTCACTGTTGGGCTCGGAGATGTGCTCACTGTTGGGCTCGGAGACATGCTTACTGATGGAACAGGGTTATAACCCAATTTCTTTAATGCACCATTAGCAACAGAATCTGGAATTGTATCTATTGAAGAACCATATTGCCTAAATTCCACTTTCTCCGCAAAAAGGTTGTCATTTAAATAAAGATAGATTACATGCTTTGTATTTCTGTTAAAGTATTGCATAAAATGGGTATCTCGTGCCCAGCCATTAATATTTGTAAGTCTAGGATAAGAAAAGAACTCAATCATACCGTGTATTTTCTCCTGTTCCTGTATGTGTTTCAGAAAATCACTATTAGTCACAGAAGCACCGGCTAATGGTGTATGAATTTGTAAGCTAAACAGTAATATAGTTATAGTGCATACTACAAGAATAAGGTTGCCTAATTTCATTTATCTTCCGTCCTCCTTCTATTAGCTCTATTTTCACGCATTTTCTTAAGGATTTTTAAAAAAAACACAGTAAAAGTACAGACAATAACCGAAATACTAATAGAAATAACTAAATAAATCTGTTGTGAACTATTACTTATCATAAACATAGAAAATCCATGTGCACCCGCTTCATATCGTTCATATTCGCCTGATGTCTTAATATATTTAGTTGACAACGGGACCCAACCTTCACTAACTCCATGAAATAACCTAATGTCCCTTTTTTTGATTCCTCTATTATCTATCCATTCCTTAGACACTTGAAAGGTAATAGTTCCAGATGTGTTCTTTACGGACTCAGGAACTTCAAATTCTATTAATTTATAACCAGCAAATTCCTTACAGATGTTTATCGTTACATTTCCACTTGTTGGTTTATCAAACTCTATTTTTGGTACTATCTCTTTAACTTTATCTCTTTTAAAAACCACCGTCCTATTTGTGATTAATCTTGTTTCGGTAGAAAGAGCAGGTCCTATCATAACCAATCCTTCTAATATGGTGTCTACTTCGTATTGCTCGTATTTTCCGTCAGTTCTAACATGTCTAGTTGGCACCTCTTCCCATTTTTCCATCGATTCGTGATATAGTCTAACATCTTCTTTTGTAATGCCCAATAGATTAAGCCATTCTTGAGATACCTGAAAACTAATATTTCCAGGAGTATCCTTTAAATTTCCTGGGACTGCAATATTTATTACGATAGGAGCCGCGACATCTGATCTATTAATTACTTCTGTTAAGCTCACATTTCCTGATGCTTCGCTATTAAAGGAAATGCTAATTTTTTGATCTTTAAAAGTTACCGTTCCGTTTGAAAGTGATTCTGTTTTATATCTCAATTTCCCAACTGCATCATTGGCAACAGAATCGGGGATCGTGCCTACCTGAGAACCATATTGCTTGAATTCAACATCACTCACGAAAAGGTCATCATTTAAATGAAGAATGATTACATGCTCTGTATTTTTGTTAAAGTACTGCATAGAATCGGTATATCTTGTCCACTCCTTGATTTTTAACAACCGGGGATAAGAATCAGCATCAATTTTACCCTTTATCTGACCCATAAAATGCTCTGGAGTTACATAAGTTTCAGCAAACGAGGACTGAACTTGCATAACAATACCTAACAAGATTATTAGTGTACATATAGCAATTACTTTTGTAATCCCCTTCATATTTCTGCATGCAAGATATTGTTTACTCTACTTAAAAAGATTTCGATTTTTTAAAAAACCGAAACTAATAAAATATCGCTTTGGGTGATATTACCTATCCCCCATATACACTTTAGCTATCCAATTAATATATACGAGCGAATAGCATTGTAGAACTACTATTTCATAACGCTTCTCTATTTCATGACGAGTTTTTGTATAGCGAATGTAAAGAAAACCGATTCCATATTCTCGTAAAAATCTGTGTAATCTCGTGGTGTGTGTAGAATATACGATTAAGAACTACTACGATCTATAAAGAATATCCTCGACATCACCACAGCAACAAACTTCGGGTAGGCTAAACAATAAATACGTTTATACGAGATAGATGAGAATCATGGAAGAGCACAAAAATAAAATCGCGGCTTTGGATAAGCGTGCAATAAATGCCGCCAGGGCAAGACAGGATATGCTAACAAAGCCCGCAGGCAGTTTGGGCACTTTGGAAGACATATGCATACAAGTCGCCGGAATCACGGGCAATGCCATGCCAAAGATGAATGACAAAGTGATTATAACAATGGCGGCGGACCACGGCGTTACCGATGATGGTGTGAGCGCGTATCCAAAGGCAGTTACCGCTCAGATGGTTTATAACTTCCTTAATGGTGGTGCCGCAATAAATGTGCTGGCAAAACATGTAGGGGCAAGGGTTGTCATCGTTGATATGGGCGTAGCGGTGGACTTTTCAGATGAACGATTAGAGGCTAAGAAAATCGGATACGGAACTGCTAATATGGCCAAGGGACCTGCAATGAGTTATGAAGATGCTGTACGATCTGTTGAAGCGGGGATAGAAATCTTTGAATCAGAAGCTAAAAAGGGCATTGATATTGTTGGCATTGGCGATATGGGTATAGGGAATACAACCTCGAGCAGTGCGATTGTAGCGGTAATAACCGGCTATGACGTGGTAAAAGTAACGGGCAGGGGAACAGGGATAGACGATGCAGGACTTGAGAAGAAGATAGCGGTGATAGAGGAAGCAATAAGAGTTAACAAACCAAACAATAAAGACGCAATAGATGTCCTTGCAAAAGTAGGCGGTTTTGAGATAGGGGGTATGGCCGGAGTTATATTGGCCGCGGCATCGCATAGGGTTCCTGTTGTTATTGACGGGTTTATATCAGGCGCAGCAGCTTTAGTTGCTTATGGGATAGCGCCAGCGGTGAAGGATTATATGATTGCAGCTCATCGGTCTGTAGAAAGGGGGCATGCCGTCACCCTTGATTACATTGGTTTAAAACCTCTACTTGATCTGGATATGCGGCTCGGCGAAGGAACCGGGGCGGCATTAGGGATAAACATTGTGGATGCAGCTTGTAAGATATTGGGTGAGATGGCCACTTTTGAAGATGCTTGCGTTTCAGAAAAGAATTAAATATCCCTTCTGAAATGGAGAGTCTTTTTATAACAGGGTTATTATAATTCTTTAAGAAATGGAAATTGAAGTGAATTGAAATGGATAGGGAGCAGTTTCAAGAGGAGGTGCAGTATTTCAACTGCCGGATGGGAGAGGTTATCGAGCAGAAGATGCAGCGGTGCTCAAATGAGATATTATATGATGCACTGAACTATATACGGGATACGGGGGGGAAGCGACTGCGACCTATTCTATGCCTTCTATCTGCGGAGGCGGTTGGTGGCTCACGGGAAAATGCAATGACTACCGCAATAGCAATTGAGCTCCTTCATAACGCTTCTCTGGTTCATGACGACATCATAGATGACAATTACATAAGAAGAAAAAACCCTTCTAATCCCGCGATGTATGGTGAAAAAAAGGCGATTGTGATTGGTGATTTCTTGTTTGGGGTTTCTTGCGAGATGCTTGCAAAGTGCGGAGTTCCGGAAGTAGTGGGTTTGGTCTCAAGTGCTGTCTCAGACATCGCTATGGGCGAGTATCTGGAGTTCTCGTTAAGAACCTTACAAGAGACGACAGAGCAATCATACATGGAAGTAGCGACGCTGAAAACTGCTTCTACCTTTATGGCTAGTGCGGAAGCAGGCGCAATGCTCGGCGGCGGAAGCGAAGCGGAAATCGATAATTTCCGTAACTATGGTAAAAACGTGGGGATTGCTTTTCAGATTCAAGATGACATCTTAGATATTTGTGGCGATCCGGCGAAAACAGGAAAGCCTGTTGGATTGGACATTAAAAATGGTGAGAGAACGATTCTTGTTATCTACGCATTGAACCATTCAGAACGTTCGGAAAGGGAGTATATAAACGAGATCATGACCGGTAAAAGAGAGATTGACAGCTTTGACATTGACCGGATGAGAGAACTCTTTATAAAGTCCGGCTCAATTGACTACGCACTTCAGCTCTCTAATAAGCTTGTAATGGGTGCGAAGAGTAGTATCGCCGGGCTCAAAGAGTCAGAAGCGAAGTCAAAACTTCAATTCATTACGGACTTAACTGCGGAAAGAATAAGAAATCAGGTCTTAGACGTCATTATACAATCCGCCAATCATTCGCATACACATTAATTTGACAATGTCAAATTAACACAATTTCCAAAAATGTATTACGAAGGATAAAAGGGAGATGCTGGTGGACTCTATAAGCGCAGGATTATCTCAAGATAACGCCCATAGAAAAGAATAGTATAAATTATCAGTTTATAATCACAACAATGAGATAACTATTAACCTGATAATCATAATGTGACATTGTCAAATTAACCGCTAAAGGATTTCGATAGACTTCCTTTTCTAACGTAACCGGTATTTCATGTATCGCGGGATATACCTTTTTGATTTCACAAAAATGCCTCACTTTTTCCCGAATTCCGTCTCTCTCATGATCAATACTCTCTCCCCGGGGTGAGGACAGATCAGAATCGTGTTTAGATGCTCACAATCCACAGGTGGAAGCATTGGCAATTTCCTTATTACTATTCCTTTCTTCTTCTTTACTGTCTCAGCTTCATCGCTATACTGTTTCGCCAAGGCTTCTATATCATTGAAAAAAGCATTGGGTATATTCATCTTCCTTTTCTCCCACCGAATTACTATATGATTCTATTTACATAAAAAACTAAGTATGAGATATACGGAAAATGGAATTAAAAGCTATTGTTATAGACCTGGATGGCACGGTATATCATGGAGATAATATCATTGATGACGCAGATAAAGTAATAGCGCACTTAGCAGAGAGCTATAAAGTAGTCTTTTTTACGAATAACTCCACACGTTCAAGAGCGGATTATGTCCGGAAGTTGGAGCATTTTGGCATCTCTTGTACTAAATATCAGGTTATCACTTCCGGATACGCATCTGCAAAATACATCAAGCAAAAATACCGCGATAGCAGAGTTTACGTGATAGGCGAGAATGGCTTGAAGAAAGAACTCTTAGAGCAGGATATACCATTGTGCGAGGAGGATTGCAATATTGTACTTGTCGGTCTTGATAAGGAGTTCTCGTATAGGAAAATGAGTGAAGCGTTAACATTCATTTTAGCCGGCGCTGCCTTCATAGCAACAAATAACGATCCCTTTTTAATCACAACTGAGCTAGTGAAGCCAGGTGCAGGCGCATTAGTTGCTTCTATTGAACGAGCAAGTGGCACAAAAGCGATTGTTACCGGTAAACCCAGCACATTTATCTGTGGCCTTCTAGTAAACGAATTGAAAGTTGCACCCAACGAGATACTTATGGTCGGCGATAGACTCGACACAGATATTCAGATAGGAATTGACGGAGGTATGTGTACCGCTTTAGTTTTAACAGGCGCCACAAAAATGCGCGATCTCGAACAATCAACCATTTCTCCTGACTACATCGTTGAGTCTATAAGTAAAATTCCTACCATCGTAGATGAAAGTTAGGATAAGTGAAATGCTTTTTGAAAGGGAAGAAAGGTTTTTTATGTATGAAAAAGAAAGTATGTTTAGAGAGCAAATAGGAGGTAAATTATGGAATTTATAAAATGGTTTGATGAGGTAGGAACAGGAGATGTAGCCCTGGTAGGCGGTAAGAATGCATCCCTGGGCGAAATGATAAGAAATCTGCGAGAAAAAGAGGTGAACGTACCCTTTGGATTCGCTATCACCGCAGAGGCATATAGACATGTAATTGAAGAAGCGGGGATACGCGAGCAAATTCGCGATACACTGTCTGATTTGGACACGCACGATATGGAGAATTTATCTGCAAGGGGCAGCAAACTAAGAGCGCTGATAAATGACGCTGGTTGTCCTGCGGACTTAGAGGAAGAGATAAGGCTTGCTTATAGAGAGATGGAAAAACGGTATGGTGCGGGGGTTGACGTAGCAGTGAGGAGCAGTGCAACCGCGGAGGACCTACCTACCGCTTCTTTTGCGGGACAGCAAGAGACGTATCTGAATGTGAAGGGCGAAGATAAATTGCTCAAAAAGGTTATGGAATGCTTCGCATCATTATTTACTAATAGGGCAATATCCTATCGTGTGGATAAAGGATTTGACCATCTCGGCGTCTATCTCTCAGTTGGGGTGCAGAAGATGGCTCGCTCGGATTTAGCATGCTCAGGCGTTATGTTCTCCATAGATACCGAGTCAGGTTTCAAGGACGCGGTTTATATAACCGGTGCATATGGTTTAGGCGAGAACGTAGTGCAAGGCACTGTAAATCCCGACCAGTTTTATGTATTCAAGCCGACACTAACGGATGGATTTAGACCGATAGTGGAGAAAAAATTGGGTGCGAAGAGAAAGAAACTGGTGTATAAAGAGAAAGGAACCGGGACGAAACAGAAGAATGTGGCTAAAGAAGATCGGGGAAGATTCGTGTTGAGTGACGATGAAGTGCTTACATTGGCGAGATGGGCCTGCATTATAGAAGACCATTACGGTGGCCCAATGGACATCGAATGGGCAAAGGATGGGATAACAAATGAACTCTTCATCGTTCAGGCGAGACCGGAAACGGTACATTCGCAGAAGGATTTTGCGATCTCCGAGACGTACGTGCTGGGGGAGGAAGGTACACTGCTTGCTCAAGGCGAGGCGGTGGGACACAAAATAGGATATGGGGAGGTAAATATAATAGAAGACCCGAAAGACATCCTAAAATTCAAGCACGGGCAAATTCTGGTAACTCACATGACCGATCCGGACTGGGAGCCGATAATGAAAATAGCAGGTGCTATTGTCACGAACCGGGGTGGAAGAACCTGCCACGCCGCTATAATTTCACGGGAACTGGGAACACCCTGTGTTGTCGGAACAGATAATGGTACAAAAGCACTAAAGGATGTAAAAGATGCCACGGTAGATTGCTCGGAAGGTATAGGGCGGATATACGAAGGCAAGTTGAAATACAGAGTGGAAAAACTGGCTCTGGACACCCTTCCAAGACCTCGTACCATGATAATGATGAATGCGGGAGTCCCGGAAAATGCATTTGTTCAAGGTCAAATTCCGAATGACGGCGTTGGTTTAGCCCGCGAGGAGTTCATAATCAATTCTTATATCGGCATACACCCCCAGGCATTGATAGAGTATGATAAATTAAAGCGAATGGCGGTAGAGGACAAGAAAATAGCGCGAATAATTAAAGCGATAGACGAGCGAAGCGCATCGTATGAGGACAAGGTGCAGTTCTTTATTGACAATTTAGCGATGGGTATAAGTAAGATAGGAGCGGGATTTTATCCTAATGACGTGATAGTGCGGTTTTCTGATTTCAAGACAAATGAGTATGCCAATCTGATAGGGGGATATCTGTACGAGCCGGAGGAGAGTAACCCGATGATCGGTTGGCGAGGTGCGTCTCGTTATTACGATGATAAATTCAAATTCTCATTCGGATTAGAATGCGAAGCGATAAAGAAAGTTAGGGAAGAGATGGGGTTGACGAATGTAAAGGTAATGGTTCCGTTTTGCAGGACGCCAGAAGAAGGTAAGAAGGTAATAGAGACGATGGCGAGTTTTGGCTTGAAACAAGGCGAAAAGGGACTGGAAGTGTATGTGATGTGTGAGGTCCCCTCAAATGTCGTTTTAGCAGATGAATTTGCAAAAATATTTGACGGATTCAGTATAGGGTCAAACGATCTGACACAGCTAACACTTGGTTTGGATAGGGATTCTGCCCTCGTTGCACGCTTATTCGACGAGCGAAGCGAAGCGGTGAAGCGGTTAGTGAAGCATGTCATAAATGTTGCTCATGCACATGAGCCGAGAAGAAAGATAGGTATTTGTGGGCAGGCACCGAGCGATTTCCCAGAATTTGCTGAGTTTCTTGTTGAATGTGGCATAGATTCAATGTCTTTGAACGCCGATGCGATAATATCTACGCGGTTACATGTTGCGGAAGTGGAAGATAGAATAGATAAATCGCAATCGTAGGTATTATAGATATGTAAATTAAGGCGAAGCGGGATAAAAAAAAGAAGATGTATACAAAGGTAAGTGCGATTGATGTAGTAAGAGTGCCGCCGGAGAGGTTAGGGGATGATTTACGGGCTGTCGTGAAGGAGACGTTACAAGATAGACTGGAGGGGCGGATGGACAAAAAGATAGGGATGTTCATTGCAATACAGGACATAGTGGAGATAAAAGAGGGACGGATAATGATAGGTGACGCGGGCGTTTATTATGAAACGATCTTTGATGCGCTCGTTTTCAGGCCCAAGATGCAGGAGATAGTAGAAGGGGGCGTGGTAGAGATAGTGGAATTTGGCGCTTTTGTGGAGATAGGTCCCTTAGATGGTTTGTTACATATCAGCCAGATTACTGATGAATACATCTCCTATGACGAGAAGGGTGCGAAACTCGTTACTAAAGATACAGGTAGGACATTGGGAGAGGGAGATAAGGTACGTGCAAGGATAGTTGCAATTTCGCTAAATGAGCGGGACCCGGGAGATAGTAAGATCGGGTTAACTATGCGACAGCCGGGCTTGGGTAAATTAGAGTGGTTAGAGACGAGCGATGCAGAGGAGAAGAAGAAGAAGGCTGATGCAGAGAAGGGGGATAAGAAGAAGGAGGCGGATTAATGGAAAAGGCATGCCGGGATTGCCATAGAATAGTAGAAAGTGGAAAAGCAGTATGTGCATGTGGCTCTAATTCAGTTAGTGGTGACTGGAGTGGCTACGTGGCGATTATAGATGCGGCGGACTCAGAGATAGCGAAAAAATTGGGTATAAGGAAAGAGGGGCGATATGCATTGAAGGTGAGGTGAATTAGGAATATTAATCATAATAATCTTGTAATAGTATAATAGGGAGAAGAGAAAGATATGGAAATAGAGATAACAAAAGAGGCCGATAATCAACTGTTGATGAGAAAGGAAGTCTCCTTTAGGCTGAAGCATGAAGGAGCTTCACCGGGCAGAGCAGAAGCGCGTAATGTATTAATAAAAGAGCTTCGGAGCACTCAAAACCTTCTTGTAATCGATAGAATGAAAACGGAATTCGGGAAGAGGGAAACGGTTGGCTACGCAAAGGTGTATGAAAATGAAGATAGGTTAAGGGAAGTAGAGCGGGAGCACATATTAAAGAGAAATTTTGGTAGCTCGGGCGAGGGCAGGGGCGAGGGCAGGGGCGAAGTGGAGAAGGAAGAGTCAAAAGTGACGGAAACGGGAGATGCGAAAGTAGCAGAAACGGAAGTGGCAAAGGAAGGAGGAGAATAAATAGATAAAAATGGCTGCAATACATGAGTTTTACGAAGTAGTAAGAGGAAAAGGCGGAGTTAAGATACGCAGGAAGCGGAAGGCATGCCCAAGATGTGGAACAGGCGTGTTTTTAGCAGAACATGCAGACCGGTATTCCTGTGGTAAATGTGGTTATACCGAGTTCCGGAAGAAATAGCTGAGTTATAGCGGGCTCACGGGTGTAGTAATGGCTCAAAATCTTGTGGATTTTGAGCAGATACCTAAAGTCCACCAACCAGTATCTTCTTCACTCGCATATGCGGTGCATATTCAGAGACCGGGACATCCTGGCCATCTTTGCCGCAGAACCCTATTGTGCCCTGCTTTTTATCATTCCCTATGGCATCTATGTTCTTCAATACGTCAAGGGTCCTACCGGAAAGAGAAACGTTCTTCAATCTCTTAGTAAGCGCGCCATCTTCTATCATAAACGCCTCTTCCGCACTGAACTGAAACTCACCCCTTACTGTATCCACCTGCCCGCCGCGCATACCCTTGGCGTAAATTCCAAACGGAATATCTGCTCGCATATCTTTAAAATCCCAATCGCCTTCTTCAATAACAGTATTACTCATGCGGACCAGGGGTACTTCCGAATAGTCAGCAGCCCTTGCATTTGGGGTTGGCATTGCATTTAACCTGCCTGCGGTCTCCCGAGTGTGTAAATAAGAGACAAAAACGCCGTCTTTTATTAGCTCTGTTCTCTTTGATCGTGCACCTTCATCGTCATATTTGTAATATCCATGCGAATTCTCGATGGTCGGATCGTCAGCAACCGTTAGACCTTTGTACGCTATCTCATTGCCTATTCTACCCTCTAGTATAGATTCACCGCATAATACGTGGTCCGCTTCTGCGGCATGCCCGAGCGCTTCGTGCATAAAGACGCCACTAAGCTTGTTATCCATTATCACCGGTAACTCACCACCGGGCGGCAGTACCGCATCAAGCAGCCTAACCGCTTTATCCGCAGCCTTTACGCCCAGAAGCGCCGGGTCCGAATCTTCTATAAGTTCAAAACCCGATACAGCGCCTATGCTCTCTCTTCCCTCTTGTAGCACGTCCCCCTTCTTCGCAACAGCATGGACACGCATAAAAACCGCCGGCGTTTCTGTTACTATATAGCTGCCATCGGAATTGGCATATATCTTCTCCTCGTAGCCATCGAGATATGAGATAGAGACGCTTTTTATGAGTGTGGAGTACTCCTTCGCCGCTTTATAGACCTCTTTAACTATCTTCTTCTTCGCTTCTATGCTGACATCATCGGGGTTTATCTTCGGCTTCAGTTTATAATAGTCATTTACGGGCTTTGTATCGGCTATTGTTACTGTTTCCGTCTTCTTACTTGATTCGGATAGCGCTTTACATATCTTAAAAGCGTCTTCAAAGCCCTCTTTCAGCTTAGGCATTGAGGTCTCATTAGAGGAACTGAACCCCCAGGAATTGTGATAAAGTACCCGAATGCCCATGCCCTGGTCTATACTGTAGCTCATCTCTCTAAGAACATCATCTCTCAAGTCAATAACAGTTGCGTAACCCTTTTCCAGGCGGAGATCGGCGTATCGTGCATTTTTTGTTACTACGGAATCAATTGCCTTTTTTATCTCTTCTTCCATTTTATGTACTATAAATAAAAGAATATAATTTATTAAAGGAGGTAATATTATTAATGAGGGAGGGGCCGTAGCTCAGACTGGGAGAGCGCTCGGCTGAAGACCGAGTTGTCCCGAGTTCAAATCTCGGCGGCCCCACTGACGCTGGATATGAAGAAAGAATTAAAGGTAGTGGCAATCAAAAATGGAACCGTCATTGACCATATTACCGCGGGGCAGGCACTGAATGTATTGAAGATATTGTCGATAACCACAAGGACAGATGCCGTTTTAAGCGTTGCAATGAACGTACAAAGCAAGAAGGGGGGCAGGAAGGATATAGTAAAGGTGGAAGATAGGGAACTAAAGCCAGAAGAAGTGGGTAAAATCGCGTTGATTGCACCAAATGCATCGATAAACATAATCCGTGATTCTGAAGTGGTAGAAAAGCATAAGGTATATCTTCCGGGGTCAATAGAGGGTATTATAAGATGTGCAAACCCCAATTGCATATCCAATGCGGAACGGGAGCAGGTCATATCTAAATTCGTTACTGTGGGTGCGAATCCGCCTCGGTTCAGGTGCTTCTACTGTGAACGGATGATAGAAGACGTGTCAGGATGTCTCTAATTCTTTTGTACTTAGAACTTATATAACTTCAGTCACGTAATAGAAATAGAAGAACTATAATTGTAGAGAAGTAGCAGGATGGGCCGGTAGATCAGTTGGAAGATCACTCGCTTGGCGTGCGAGAGGCCTCGGGTTCAAATCCCGACCGGTCCATTATGGCAGGGGCGGAAAGGGGACCTCATCCCACATTGAGGATTACCGGAACGAAGAGCCAATCTCTGCAGGGTAAGAAGGTAGTGTTAGGCGTTACGGGCTCTATAGCAGCGATAAAGGCTGTTGAACTCGCACGTGAATTGATAAGACACGGTGCAGAGGTATATGGCGTGATGAGTGCTGCGGCAACAGAAATAATTCATCCATATACAGTTCATTATGCTACGGGTCACGAGGTGATAACGAAATTAATGGGTAATATAGAGCACGTAGAGTTTTTAGGTATGGAAGGCTCGGCAGACCTGTTTATCATCGCGCCGTGCACGGCAAATACAGTCAACAAAATCGCCACGGGCGTATCGGATACGCCAGTAACGGCATTTGCAACCACCGCTTTCGGCTCGGCTATTCCGATCATAGTCGTGCCTGCAATGCATGAATCGATATATAAAAGCCCTGTTCTGATAGAGAACCTGGAGAAATTGAAAGGGCTTGGTGTTACCGTCATAGGCCCTAGAATAGAAGAAGGGCTGGCAAAAATCGCCTCGATTGAGGATATACTGCTCGCCGTTGAGCGTGTTCTGTCGCCAAAGAAACTTACAGAAAAACGTATCCTCATAACAAGCGGACCCACCATTGAGCCGATAGACCCGATAAGAATCATAACGAATCGCAGTTCCGGTCGAACCGGGATGGAACTAGCAAAAGAGGCATATAAGCAAGGTGCTGAGGTCACCATCATACACAACAATGAGCTGAATCTACAGGGGATAAAAGAACTCAAGGTCGAAACAGCACGTGAGATGATAGATACGTGTATGAACGAGCTCCGAAGCGGATATGACGTGCTTATTTCCGCTGCCGCCATAGGTGATTTTACGGTTGATCCGTCAGAAGAGAAATTATCATCCGGTGGTGATTTACATCTGCACCTCTTGCCTATTCGGAAATTAATAGAAGAGGCACGGAATGAATACCCGGAACTTGTAATTGTGGGATTTAAAGCGGAGACGAACGTTTCTGAGGCCGAGTTAATAGAAAGGTCGAGGGAAAAGATGGCGGCATATAAGCTCGAGATGGTTGTTGCAAATGACGTTGGCAGTGGCGGGATAGGGACTGCGGAGAACGAAGTACATATAATGCGAGCAGGTGTAAAAGCGATAAAGCGGGTGAAAGGGGCGAAAAAGCTGATTGCCGAAGAGATACTGAATGAACTTTCTCTTTTAGAGAACGGGGAATAAAAAATAGTGGGCGCGCGGTTCAACCACGCACTTGCCACATTTGTATCTCTGTATTTCTTCCGATCCAGTTTTTATGCTTAACCTAGCCTCCAAATCCTGGTCCATGACCCTGCTTCTGTGAGCCCTTATTGCCGAGGAAACCATGGCCATCTCCATACATAAATTTTGGGCCGCTTGGACCGGTGATGTTGTATTGGTCACAGATTCGCTGCCAGAACACTTCCGCTTCCTGTTTCTGAGCCTGATGGAACACCTGCGTGGCATTCTTTTGACCCTGTCGGAACTCCTGTATCTGTTGCTGTACCTCTGTTCGCTCCTCATCAGTCAAATTGCTCAACGGACCATCCGGACAGGAGAGATTATACTGGTCACAGATATGCTGTTGGAAGTCCTGCATCTGCTGCCGCACATCATCTCTTTGCTCTTCTGTCAACGGGTTCATCCATCCTGCGCCACCGAACCACTGATGACCATCCGCAGGTGCTTGCATGCCAAAATGTTTTTGAGCGGATATAACACCGATGGAACCCGCTATCACTGCCAGAACCAAGATAATGCCGATTATTTCTCTTCTCATCTTTTCGCTTCACCTCCTATTTTTATTTTTTTGGGTGTGTTTACACAGTTCTATATTGGAATAACCCTTTTTAAGCTTTTGTTTTCGCCCAGATTACACCCAAATCTCACCCAAATTCGCATTACCGCTACATGAGTTCAAAAGCATCCAGGAGTTCATTCAAATCGCTTATAACGAACTTATCATTTCCATTGTCATCATGCATTGCATCTCCGGTTCTATCCAAATAATAGGCAGTAATACCAATTCTGCGAGGATTGAGGAAATCAAACACAAAATGGTCGCCGGTATGAACAACCTCTTGCGGCGTCACAGCCAGAATCTCGCATATCCGTGCATAATGGCCATTGGATTTCTTCAACACGCCGAAATCAGACGTAGCCGAGAACACATGTGTGAATAAGTCTCTTATTGGTTGGATTTGGAAGTCAATGAATTCCGTTGCCGCATTGGAATTCACCACAAGCACATATCCGGCCCCTTTCAGCACT
>CAZOEM010000014.1:0-1586 GCA_964578735.1 uncultured Halobacteria archaeon
AAAATCATTGGAAAATGATACTGTTCTGGTAAATTAATATTCGTGAGTTCCCTAATAGTAATCTTTCACAAAGTGAGAATGTTGGAATGAATGTTATGTTCTCATATGATGTATCCGGAGCATACTGGACATAAAGGCCAGCATAGCCAACGCCACTTATACTTGAAGCAAGATTATTATAAGTTGAATTTTTTCCTTGTGCCAATGTTTCGATATGAAAATCTCCAACAAGGTCTCCAAGACCAACAACCTTTGGGATGGTGTTATTTGTGCTGTTTTCTTCTATTTCGGGATTTGATGTTGTTATTAAGCCAGAGCCAGAGAGTAAATAGAGCTTATGCTCGGCATCATTAAAATATGGGGCGGATTCCCATTTTTGGTCAAATGAGAAATTCTGGTATGTTATGGGAAAATATTCTAATTCTGCGGATGTACCAGCGGCTGAAATAACTGTTCCTGTAAGATTTGAAAGGTTGCATACGCCATCAAAAGAAGCATTTGAATCTAATGTTAGAGTAATTGTATCATGCCCAATAGTAAAACTTACATATTCTGCATTGCTAAACATTGGAAATGAATTTGACACATTATTTAGGATTATCGTTTGTGCTTCTAAAGAACTTATCCCCACAGGACTCAACACAAACATCAATATACAACACCCCAGGATAACCAAACCCATAATAACTTTTTTCATTTTTACTCTTGTAATGGGCAGTAGCATGTATGAACTATATAAAGCTTTCCAATAATTTTTCCCTCGTTCTAAAATTTTCGTATTTATTTATTTATGGCTTTGCACTTAAATCTTCATTTGCACCTAAATTACTAATGACTGTTTTTATTCGTTTATATCCCTCATAACCGAAAAGTATTTATGCTCCTATAATCTTTTGCAAACATGCGCAAAGAATGATCGGAAGGCGTAAATCCGATATTCGATTTGCGCACATAAAAAAATTAGGAGGTGAAGAAGAAAAAAATGACGAGCAAGAAAACAAAAGCGATTTCAAAGATGATTTTCGTCGTTGCAATAATGCTCACTTCTGCTTTTGTGATGGCGACTGCGATTGCTCAACCTGCTACTGCTGCCGGGGAAGGCACGCATGTGATGAGTGACATCACCGAAGACACAATATGGACTCTTGAAGGCAGCCCCTACACCGTAGCAAACGATAATGGAAGGGGGATTGAAAAGATAACGGTATATAATGACAAGAAACCCATTACCCTGATCATAGAAGCAGGCGTTGAGGTAATATTTGCCGATGTTTATCGCGGGCACTATCATGCTCTCGGAATTGGTAAAAATGCCGCTCTGGTTGTTAAGGGTTCGCAAGAGAATCCTGTCGTCTTTACCACTTCCAATCCAGACAAGACTCAAACGGCCAAATGGAATGGCGTACATTTTCAATCAGAGTCCCGAGCATCGAAATCACGCATTGATTGGGCTATATTCGAATGCGGTGGGTGGTATGCAAACGGGTTACTTAATATCCCCGTTGGAACACCCACTATAAGCCACTCAACCTTCCGATATAGTGCGGGAAATGGAATCTGGGTAGGAGAAGGTGCCAGTTCCAAGG
>CAZOEM010000014.1:1686-5150 GCA_964578735.1 uncultured Halobacteria archaeon
CGTTACTTGATATCGATGTTGGAACACCCACTATAAGCAATTCAATTTTCCGATATAGTGCGGGAAATGGAATCTGGGTAGGAGAAGGTGCCAGTTCCAAGGTTACAGGTTGCACATTTACTAACAACGGAAACTATGGGATTTTCCTGGATAATTCTGAAGCAGAGATCACTTCTTGCCGGTTTGAAGAGAATAGTATTGGAAGAGCAATTGCCTTGAAGAACTCTTTCCCTACCCTGACCAGTAACACTGCAACCAACGATCAGTTCATCCACTTGGAATGGGATGTCACTAAAAGTGGTACCCTGGGGATTCCTGGGACCCTGGACAATGGCACGGTCATACCTTACATTTTTGGGAACGATGATGGAAGCGGAGCTGAAAAGGTAACGGTACAAAATGACACCGAACCCATTACCCTAACCATAGAAGCAGGCGTTGAGGTAATATTTGCCGATGTTTATCGAGGGCACTATCATAGTCTCGAAATAGGTAAGAATGCAGCTCTCGTTGTTAAAGGTACACAAGAGAATCCAGTCATATTTACCACTTCCAGTCAGAACAAAACTCGAACGGGATTATGGAATAGTGTACATTTTCAATCAGAGTCTCGGACATCGGAATCAAGCATTGATTGGACCATATTCGAGTGTGGTGGGTCTAGATCCTATGGTCACGCGTTACTTGATATCGATGTTGGAACACCCACTATAAGCAATTCAATTTTCCGATACAGTCTTTCAAGTGGATTATATGTCGGAGAAGCCGCTGATCCTACTATTACAGATTGTACATTTACAGAGAACAAGATCGGGCTGAGATTCACTACTACATCTGCACCCCGCATTTCTGGTAACAGTATCGAGGGCAACACAGAATATGGTGCTATCAATGACAACAAAGAGATCATTATAGACATGACCGAGAACTGGTGGGGGAATGTTTCAGGCCCACTGGATGATTCGGATGACCCAGACGATCCCACATGACTATATAATCCCGATGGCAAAGGTGACAGGGTCAGCGACTACATTAAGTACGAACCTTGGTTGAAGGGCAAGCCGACCCAACCGCTAAAAACCGTTAGTTTAGCTGAAGCAGTGGATAACACAGAACTTACATGGATCACCGGCGGAGATGCCGATTGGTTCGGACAGACATCAACGTATTATTACGATAGCGATGCAGCACAGAGCGGTGCAGTATCCGATAATCAGTACTCATGGACCCAAACAGTGGTATCAGGACCAGGAACACTGAGCTTCTACTGGAAAGTCTCATCAGAGGCTAATGCCGAGTCCCTGGAGTTCTATATTGACTGCATAAAGCAAGATAGTATCAGTGGCGATGTCGATTGGCAGCAGAAGAGCTACGAGATAAGTCCCGGAACGCATACGTTGATGTGGAAATACACGAAAAACGGCGATTCTGATTCCGGATCCGATTGTGGGTGGCTGGACAAAGTGGAATTTAGTGGCGGTCCAGGACCAGCACCAGCACCAGCAGTGTCACCATCACCATCACCATCACCAGCGCCATCAGTGTCACCATCACCAGCGCCATCAGTGTCACCATCACCAGCGCCATCAGTGTCACCAGCACCAGCAGTGTCACCATCACCATCACCATCACTACCAACAAAGAAACCGGATCTGACGGCTTATGAACTCACATGGACGCCTACAGACCCAACTACAAGCGATAGCATCACCATCACCTGGCGGGTGAAGAATCAGGGCGATGCCGATGCGGTAGGCAAATTCTATACAGAGCTCTACGTTGACGGCGACAAAAAAGATACTCTGCCTACAGAAGGTCTTGCCACAGGGGAATCCACGTCTGGTTCTAAGGACATCGGCACGTTATCCGCAGGTGAGTACACGGTCAAAATAGTAACAGATACCACGGGAACCGTAGACGAAAGTGACGAAAGCAATAACGAATACACCAAGACCCTGACAGTGACAGAAGCGAAGAAACCGGATTTGACGCCTTATGAACTCACATGGACGCCCACAGACCCAACTACGAGCGACAACATCACCATCACCTGGCGGGTGAAGAATCAGGGCGATGCCGATGCGGTAGGTAAATTCCAAACACGGCTCTTTATTGACAACGATAAAATAGCTACCTGGGGCAGGTCCGCAGATACTCTGGCGGTAGGTAAATCTGCACATGCGTCCAAGGATATCGGTAAGTTATCCGCAGGTGAGCACACGGTCAAAGTGGTAACAGAAATCACCGAAATCATTGACGAAAGTGACGAAACCAATAACGAATACTCCAAAACACTGACGGTGACAGAAGATACGGGCTATCTGTGGCTCTCGGACTTTACTCAAGATAAAATCTACAAGGTGGACCCCTCTGGCACTGTATTGGCATCCTTTGACTCACCCGGAAGTGTTCCCTCAGACCTTGCCTGGGACGGCACTTACCTGTGGAATCTGGATAAGGCAGACGGTAAAATATACAAACTGGATGCTTCTGGTAACGTTATAGACTCTATCAATGCGCCCGGATACATCAATCCCACCTATGCTGGTGGTGGTCTTGCCTGGGATGGCACTTATCTCTGGTGTACGGACGATGGTTTTGGAAAGGGCTATACCAATAAGATATTTAAACTGGACACCGCAGGTAACGAGATAACTTCCTTCGATGCACCGCAAGATAATTCGTACTCCGCAGGTTTGGCATGGGATGGGACTCACCTATGGTATGAAAGGGACTATACCAACGCAGAGCTTGACAATGAAATCTACAAGCTGGATACCACGGGATATGTCAGTGACCATTTCACTGCTCCTGGTCCCGGTTCGAGCGGGCTTGCCTGGGACGGTACTTATTTCTGGGTCGCTGATGACAAGATATATCAGTTGGATGCTACGGGTACGGTGTTACAGTCATTCAGTTCGCCAGGGCCAAGTCCCGTTGGTCTGGCTTGGGCATGATCGGTATCAGAAGTAGATTACAGCGATGACTACTAAAAAAAAATATATATGCAAAAATGACGTGGGTTTTTATTTTTTCCACGTTTCATACTTTTTTTTCGCTTCTTGTTCTATATGTGTAGCGAATTAAAAAACCACGAGATTTTACAAGATTGATTGTTGCATCCAACGGACAAATAGGATTTTCGACCACATGATATTGAGCGTTCACCGTAAGTTTATCCGATACCCCTGACTGGTACTGCCGAATTTTCCAGTGAAATCACTATACCCTTAAGTTTTACCGCAGAGTGCGCGGAGAACGTAGAGGTATTAGAAAACCCAAGCGTGGATTGGAACGCTCTTAAACTCTGCGCCCTCGGCGATCTCCGCGGTGATAAATCACTTGGTTTTTAGACAGTGCCCCCCTGACTATGCATCAGGTATTTCTACATCGGGTATCTCTTCAGATGGTACACCGGGAGCAAACTTCTGGATTCGGTTATTACCAGTATCCGCAACAAAGAC
>CAZOEM010000014.1:5250-16291 GCA_964578735.1 uncultured Halobacteria archaeon
ATAGCCACTGCTATCTACTGCTATGCCCGAAGGGGAACAAAACTCCCCATCGCCAGTACCCTCCACTCCCCACTTGGTAACGAAGTTACCATCAGAGTCAAACTTCTGTATTCGGTCATTACCTGAATCCGCAACAAAGACATAGCCACTGCTATCTACTGCTATGCCCGAAGGGGAACAAAACTCCCCATCGCCATGACCCGCACTACCCCATGTGGTAATGAAGTTCCCGTCAGAGTCAAACTTCTGAACTCGGTCATTATCTGTATCAGCAACAAAGACATTGCCACTGCTATCTACTGCTATGCCCTGAGGGAAATCAAACTCCCCATCGCCAGTACCTTTACTACCCCATTTGGCAATGAAGTTCCCGTCAGGGTCAAACTTCTGGATTCGGTCATTGCGTGTATCAGCAACAAAAATATTGCCACTGTTATCTACTGCTATGCCCTCCGGCAACTTAAACTCCCCATCACCAGTACCCTTACTACCCCATTTGGTAATGAAGTTACCGTCGGAGTCAAACTTCTGTATTCGTTTATTATCTGTATCAGCAACAAAGACCTTGCCACTGCTATCCACTGCTATGCCTTTGGGAGCATTAAACTCTCCATCACCTGTACCGTAACATCCCCATTTGGTAATGAAGTTACCGTCAGAGTCAAACTTCTGGATTCGGTCATTATCTGTATCAGCGACAAAGACATTGCCACTGCTATCTACTGCTATGCCCTTCGGCAACTTAAACTCCCCACTTCCATTACCAGCACTACCCCATTTGGTAATGAAGTTACCGTCAGAGTCAAACTTCTGGATCCGGTCATTCCGAGTATCGGCGACAAAAACATTGCCACTGCTATCTACTGCTACGTCACCAGGATAATCAAAGTACCAGGGTTGAGGTAATTCAGGCCACATGGCAACAAAGGTATACTCTTCTTCAGCTCCTGCACCTGCGGTGAACATCGCAAGCACAGAAAGAACTAAAATCGCTGTTACGCATATATACTTTAATCTCTTAGCATTCATTTTTATCACTGAAAAAATATAAGGGGGGAAGGTATCTAAAAGCTTTTTGGTATACTATAAAGAGCCTGCGGGAAGGAACTTATTATGTATATTATACCTATATATATTAGAGGGTCTAATATTATGGGGGGCCTGTCTGTGGATATTGAGTGAAGAGAGAAGGCGTTAGGAACTATGAACGTGAAGGGGCTTGGATACGAATATTACAAGGAATTGTTAGGAAGTTTTCTCGACCTTTTAAAAGAGAACTTTGGTAATCGCTTGCTTTCTTTCGTTCTCTATGGTTCAGTAGCAAGGGGAGAAGCAAGAGAAGATAGTGATATTGACCTTCTTATAATTTTAGATAATTTCTTTTCTAATAGGCTTAAAAAGATGAAGGAGCGACTTAGGGTGCTTGGCTCGAAGAGAATACAGCTTCAGGACGGAACGTGGTACTGGGATATAAAACATAATCTTGAATTTTGGGAGATATTTACGCTATGAACGTTTTTAACACAGTTAAGGCGATGTTGGATAGCAGGCGGTAATGAAAATTGAACTTTAGATACACAATGCAACCTGATATAGAAAACCAAATACGAGCTGCAATAGCCATAATAAAACGCGGTGGCACGGTAGTTTACCCAACAGAAACGGTATATGGCTTAGGCGCCGATGCGTTATCAGAAACAGCAGTACGGAAAGTATATAGAATAAAACGTAGAGAAGTTTCACAGCCCATCTCAGTCGCGGTATCATCATTCGAGATGCTGCACAAAGTCGCCTATATAGATCCCGGAATATCTAAAATCCTTTCCGCACTGCTACCAGGACCGGTTACTGTATTGTTGAAGAAGAAAGAAATTGTGCCCGCACTGTTAACTGCAGAATCAGATGTTCTTGGCGTCCGATTCCCGGATAATGAAATCGCAACCCGGATAATAGAAGAGACTGGTCCCATAACCGCAACAAGTGCGAATGTATCCGGAAGGACACCACCGACATGCGTAGAAGAAGTGGGAATAAAATTTTTGGTAGATATTATTATACATGGTAGTAAGTGTAAGTATAGTATGCCGTCTACCGTGGTGGACATGACGACGGCGAATGAAGGAAAGGCGAAGATAAAAATAAAAAGGAGAGGCGCATGTTATGATAGAGTATTGCACGTCCTGCGGAGTAAAATTACAGGAGAAGGGCTTTACAGTTTTCCCATGCCCTAAATGTGGGAAAGTAGAGATAGGAAGATGTGCTAAGTGTAGGAAGCAAAGTAATTTATATACGTGTAAAGAATGTGGTTTTGTAGGACCGTAGAAAATGAGATGGCAAGGAAAATCAAGACGGAAATGTTCGGGCGGTAGACTTCATCGTCACCGCAAAAAGCGCGCGTATGAGGCTGGCCGGCCGCCAGCAGATACTACTATCGGCGAGACACGAAGAAGGAAAATCATAGCGAGAGGCGGCAGTGTTAAAATGCGGTTGCTCAGATGTGAATTTGCAAATGTTACAGACCAGAAAAGCGGAGCCACAAAAGAGGCTAAGATACTATCTGTGAAGAAGAATCTTGCAAATCCGTTCTTCGCAAGGCGAAATATAACCACAAAAGGAGCCGTTATAGAGACAGAACTTGGTGATGCAGTAGTTACCAACAGACCCGGTCAGGACGGAATAGTGAATGCGAAGTTGATTTGATTTGATTTGATTTCCTTTGATTTAATGGCGGATTAAAAATGTCTGGAATAGCACAAGATGTATAAATTGGTAGGTACAATCACAGGCGGAGTGGGTCTGCATGAATTTGATTTTGTCGTTAATGGCGATGTAAGACGAAATGAGTACATAAAAATCTGGAGCGAATTGGACGGGTGGATACTGGGGCGAGTACTGTCTATAGTGGACGCAGATAAGAAGACGGCGACTGCAGAGATTCTAGGCTATAAAGACGACAGAGGGTTTTTAAAGCAGCCAAAGAGCACTTTAGCACGCGATGCGAAGGTCTTCAATGCGGATCAAACGTTCATCATGGACTCCCTGGGACTGAAATCGGGAGGAATACACCTGGGTACGCTAGAGGGACGCAATATACCAGTGTATCTGAGAAAGGAGGAACTTATCCAGAAACATTGCAGCATATTGGCGAAGACAGGCAGTGGTAAATCATACACTTCGGGCGTGCTGATAGAGGAGCTCCTTGAAAAGAACGTGCCCTTACTTATCATCGATCCTCATGGCGAATATCTATCGCTGAAATACGAGAACCAAAATGAAGATGAGCGGAAACAGTTGGAAAAATTGGGTATCTCGCCTAAAGGATACGCCTCTAAAGTTGTTGTTTATACACCCGTGAATTTCTCTATAAATCCCGAAGCGGATAAGTTATTCCGTATAGATGGGATAAATCTAAGCGTGAGTGAGTTATATGACTTGTTCCCACTATCGGATGCCCAATTAGGTGTTTTATACCAGTGTATAAATGATATAAAGTCGAAGAAAGAGTTTTATACTATTGAGGACATTATTAAGAAGGTAGCCGAGAGCAAAAGCACTGCTAAGTGGCGAATGGTCCATTTCCTGGAAAGGATTCGCGAGACCGGTATACTGTCTGACAGCCCCACGCGTATAGAAGACCTGGTAAAGGTGGGTCAAGCAGCAATAGTAGATATGAAAGGCGCGGACCCGAAATTACAGCAGTTGATCGTTTATCGTATCTGCAAAGAGGTATTCGAAGGGCGGAAGATGAATAAGATACCGCCTTTTATGCTCGTTGTTGAGGAGGCACATAACTTCTGTCCTGAGCGCGGATTTGAAAAAGCAGTCAGCTCAAATATTATGCGTACTATCGCATCGGAAGGCCGGAAATTCGGGCTTGGTATGATGGTCATCTCGCAAAGACCTGCTCGTGTGGATAAAAACGTCATTTCACAGTGTAATACGCAGATTATACTCCGTGTTACTAATGCCAATGACATCCGGGCGTTGAGCAGAGGTCTGGAGTTCATGAGCAGTGAGATGGAAGAGGAAATTAAGCGAGTACCGCTCGGTGTTGCTCTGCTTTCTAGTCCAAGTATAGAGATACCCATTCTTGTTGATGTGCGGCCGAGAAGAAGCGAGCACGGCGGTAGAGCTGCGGAGATGGTGACAAGTGAGAAACTAAAAGTGGAATTACCCGGTGAAGAGCGGAACGTAGTGGAAAAGGCGGAAAAGAAGAGCATGCTTGCTAGGTTGTTGTTTGAATGAATAGTGGTGTTTTCAATATTTTTATCAGACTTTAATATAATGAAGAATCATATATGTTAAAAATGACCTTGTTAATCAATGGGGGTTTTATAACCGCAGACAACAACTCTTTTCCCGCGAATTTTACCATTCAACTGGTTAATAATGTATTATGGTATAACTCACCTTTAATTTCTGTCTTACTTGGTGTAATAATTGGCGCTCTGCTCACGTTTCTTACTAACATCTTATATTCAGGATTACAGGAAAGACGTGAATTGAAAAGATATGAGTATACTTTGCTTTCCACGACTAAGGATCTTTTGAACAGACATTTAGATGATAAAACGGAAAAAGCGATTAAAGATTTCGTAGATAAAATATATCCTGATTTAAGGTTCTCCAAGCTAAAATCGAGTGAATTGATAACCGATGCGCTGTTAAAAGCTAGAGAGGGTAAGAAGAATTCGGAAGAAAGAACTGAGATTGATAACCAGATAAAAAAGATTAGAAAATCGGTTAAAAAACGGATTTTGTAATCATTACTTCTGCTCCTGTAAGGGTTAAATCCCTCAGCTCTTTTCCAGTTAATACCGAAGAATAAATATTAAGAAGTCTGTTAATGTCCTTATTGTCTCTAAATGATATGATGTGTTCTTCATCACTCTTGCTTATTCTCATCTTAATTTCTGGAGCCACCTTAAAACTCATTGATCTAAACTCCTCTATATCAATTTCTTTACCGATAAATTGTTTCATATCTATTTTTCGTTTTTCAAGAATAGAAGTCTCGATAGAGAACTCTTTATAAGAAATAAATGAACAGATTTTTTTCGAGATTTTATCCAACAGATGAATCGTTTTTTCAGTGTCTTCAGGATATATTCTAAGTGTGATAGCAACGATCCCCGTTTTCGATATGCTGATTTCGATGTCTTCATCTTTATCAATAAAATTATACCAACCCCTTGATGTGTGAAAGTTAAACTTTTTAAGGAATGCTTTTATAGACGATATTTGGCTTGTGCTTACATTGATTTCTCCTTTTGGAATTGCCACATAATCTATAACGTTTTTTTTATTCATTAGCATCATCCCCCAGCTCTTTTAATTTCCTAGTAGTTCTACTTCTGTCTTCTTCAGATGTTTCTTCTCGCTTTATCATCTCCGATAAATCCGAATCAACGTACATCAAAGCTTCTTTCTTAGTGCTTGATGCCCCATCAATAGTTTTAATGTGTTTTGCAAATCTATCCGCATCTTCTTTCAATCCTCTATCTGAAAATTCCTCTTGAAATGCCGTAAGCATACGAACCAACTCTGTTCTTGACCTATCTTCCTGTAGCTTTTCCGATTTGACTCGGGATCTGGCTTGCCGATATCTCTCTTTACGAGAAGATATTTCCAATTCTTTAAGAGGTGGCAACTCTGTTCTAGCCACTATTTCTGACAAATTTGAGTTTATAAAATCTATAATCGCTTTTTTTATCTTTCCCTCGGAAGCACCCGGATATTTTTCTTTTATGATGCTGATTATCTCTTTTATCTCGTCGCTCATCAAAAGCCCCTTATCTCAGTTAAATTTTGAAAACTAAATATCATTCCAACTCTTTTTCAAATGATTTGGAAACAATATCCCCTATCTTCTCTTTTGCCTTCTCTGGAATCTCTATCTTTCTCTCAACCACGATACGAGGAATATCCAGATAGTTGATAAAGTATTTTCTATATGCAGATCCGAGTTTGCCTAAAATACGATTAGAATGCTCATATAAATCATCTATTTGTGCATCTCTAATCATAGATGACATTTCATATACTTTGTCAATGTATTCATCTATTTTTGATTTGAATCTACTTTCGTCTTCAATCTTTCCATCAATCCCCTCTTCATACATTAAATATCCGTAGTAATGGTCCAATGCTCTAAAAACAAGATAGACAACTATTGCTTCTTTACCGCCATGTCCATTTACAATGAGGGAAAGATCATTTGCAACACCCGATATTAATCGGTTGTTTTTCTTAAGTAATAATTCTCTATTTGAATGAAGATGCTCAATCAGCATTATAGCGGCTTTCTTCGAAAATTCATGCTCTTCTTTATACTCATCAGCCTCTGATTTAGAGAGAATATCCTTTCTTATCTTCTTTTCAATATCAAAATAGCTATCCCATAAATCGGATGCGCTCGTTCTTTTCGTCGTTAACATCTCTCTAAGTTCATCAAGATGCGGCTTTGCCAATTTTATAGCATCTTCTAACGGACTTTCCTCTTTTCTCTCCTTAATACCACCTAACTCCCCACCCAAATCTTTTAGCATCCATCCTATAATCATTAACTCTTCTCTGTCTTCAACTAAGAGATTGGACATGATTCTATTTCCGATGACATTAACCATTCCAAAGTCTTTGCCATCAATAGCATTTCTAGCGACTTTTATGTCTTGTCTGATGACATTAATTGTAGTATCCATATTTGCGCACCTCACTTATCTCTTGGAATAGCTATTATAAAAAGGTTTTCCATTCAACCGTTTCTTTGAAGCAAAGAAAAAGTATTCCAATGAAACATCTTTTAGACGTAGAGTTTTTATATTAAGGGCATAGGAGAAGTAGAGAACATGTTAGAGATACCAAACCGGAAGTATACAAATGAAATAACGGCCGCCAATGCGGGAGAACGAGTAAGCGTAGCGGGTTGGGTGCATGAGAAGCGGGATTTAGGCGGCGTCTTCTTCCTTATTGTGCGAGACATAAGTGGTTTTGCTCAGATTACACTACCCAAGAAGAAAGTAGAGCCGGAGCTGTTCGACCGCGTGAAAAGAGTCCCTCGTGAATCAGTGGTGGTGGTAGAGGGCGAAGTAAAGAGCGAGAAGAAGGCGCCGAATGGATATGAAATAATACCACAGCAGATGGACGTGCTAAGCGAGGCATCGCAGGTTTTACCTCTGGATACCACGGGAAAAGTGGGTGCCGAGCTAGATACCCGGTTGGATGCGAGATTCATGGACCTGAGAACAGAGCGAACAAAGCACATCTTTATTGTCCGTAGTTTGACGCTTAAAGCGATAAGAGCTTTCTTTGATGAACGAGGGCTTATAGAGATAAACACACCAAAGATAGTAAGTGCCGCGACAGAAGGCGGTACCGCGCTATTCCCAATATCCTATTTTGAGCGCGAAGCGTTCTTAAATCAGAGCCCACAGCTTTACAAACAGATACTCATGGCTTCCGGTTTTGACCGCGTGTATGAGATAGCGCCTATATTCCGAGCTGAGGAGCATGACACTACGAAGCACCTTAACGAAGCGACATCGGTGGATGTAGAAATTGCATTTGTGTCGGATAAGGAAGTAATGGCGCTATTGGAGGAGCTTATTGCGTTTGTATATTCAAGGGTTGTGGATTATCCGGGCTTATCTAAACTGAAAGTGAAGCTGGAAGTTCCGGCGATACCGTTCAGGCGTATAACATATGATGAAGCAATAGAACTACTTTCCGGAGAGGGGGAGCAGATAGAGTGGGGTGAAGACATCGGCACTTCCGCTGAGCGTACCCTGGGTAAGATAATAGGCGAACTATATTTCATTACCGCTTGGCCATGTGCGATAAAGCCTTTTTATGCACAGCCTGCGGCGGAAGGCATCTGCAATGCGTTTGACCTGATGCATCCGCGATTAGAGCTCTCTTCGGGCTCACAGCGTGTCCATTCATATGAGTTATTAAAGCGGCAGATAGAATCGAAAGGGCTGGGCGCGGATAGTTTTGAGTTTTATCTTGACGCTTTTCGTTATGGTATGCCGCCGCATGCCGGTTGGGGTCTTGGCGTTGAAAGATTGTTGATGAGCATGCTAGAGGTAGAAAACATAAGGGATGTAGTGCTTTTTCCTCGTGATAGGAGGAGACTGGCGCCATAGTCCTGGAATTAGGAATTACGAATTAAGAATTAGGAATTAGGAATTACGAATGCTTCGTTTGCATCTATGTTTTTGGTATCGTGGCATTACTCTACGGGAGGAAAAAACCAAAAAATTTATATATAGTTTGTAACAGATTATTCAGCAGGGGTGAAAGAGGTATGGCAACTGAAGCTGAAACTGATGAAGAAGAAGTAAAAGAAGCAGAAGAAGTAAAAGAAGCAGAAGAGGTAAAAGCAGTAGAAAAGGCTACGGATAAGCAGGGGACGAAAAAGGTAGAGGCGACCAGACACCTGATGGAATCAATAAAAGATACTGTTGAAAAATCGCTTTTAGAGAAGATAGAAGAGAAAGAGGTGGATGTGGTTCCGGAAGCGTTAGTGATAGGGGGCGGAATAGCGGGTATGTATGCCGCATTGGACATCGCAGATGCAGGGTTCAAGGTGCATCTGGTGGAGCGGACACCCTCCATCGGTGGACACATGGCACAGCTCGATAAGACTTTTCCAACGCTCGATTGTTCTGCCTGTATTTTAACGCCAAGACTGGTGGATGTTGGTGTTAATCCGAACATAAGCCTGATGAGTTGTTCAGAGGTAATAGGCGTGGAAGGCAGTGTGGGTAATTTCAAAGTGAAGGTAAAGAAGAATGCAAAATACGTTGATGAAAAGACATGCACCGGCTGCATGATGTGCGAAGAAGCTTGTAGACTGAAGGGGCGATTTCCAAACGAATTTGATTTAGGATTAATGAAGAGAGGACCAATATATAGACCATTCCCTTTTGCAATTCCCGCTGCTTATAGCATAGATGCCAAGACTTGTTTGATGATAAAGAAGGGTAAATGTGGAAAGGCCACGCGTGAAAGCACGATAGAAGCAGTGAAAAAGCGAGAGAGGGGAGAAGAAATAACTAAAGATGAAGCTCCACCCTGTGTTCAGACATGTGGTCCAAACTGTATACATCATGATATGGAAGATGAGATAGTAGAGTTGAATGTTGGCGGGATTATAATTGCAACGGGTTTTGACATCATTGAGCCGGAGTGTATGCCGGAATACAAGTATGGCGTGTATCCAAATGTAATCCACGGCCTGGAGTTTGAACGTTACTCGTCTGCGAGTGGACCCACAATGGGCAGGATGCAGATAGCAGGTATGCCCGAGCCAAAAGATGCGGTCTTCTTGTCTTGTGTCGGTTCGAGGAACTCGCAGACGGGATACGAATACTGCTCTCGTGTATGCTGCATGTATTTAGCGAAACAGGCGCATTTGCTACAAGAGAAAGTTCCGGACTGCAACCTGACTGTTTTATATCAAGACGTGCGAGCATTTGGGAAAGGTTACGAGGAATTCTATGACCGGGTGAAAGGCGAAGGACTTAGCTATCGCAGGGGGCTTGCATCCGAGATATACAAGAAACCGGGCAGTGATAGGGTCATAGTGAGAGCGGAAGACACAATGCTTGGCGAGCCTTATGAGATTGAAGCGGACCTCGTAGTTCTTGGCATTGGGTTGAAACCAAGTGAGGGCAGTGAGAAGTTATTGGAAATGCTTGGTGTATCACAAACAGTGGACAAATTTGCAAAGGAGGCACATCCAAAGTTCCGACCTGTGGATACAGAGGTAGAAGGTGTTTTTGTTACCGGATGCGCTCAGGGCCCAAAAGATATTCCGGACAGCGTTGCGCAAGCAAAGGCAGCGGCTGGTGCTGTTCTTGCTCTATTAGCCAGAGGGAAAGCGAAAATAAGACCTTCGGTAGCAGAGATGGATGAAGAGATGTGCATAGGGAGTAACTCGTTAATAGAGATGGCGGGAAAGATAGAGGCATAAAAAGGAGATAAAAAATGGCGGAAGAAGAATATGATTATACAAAAATCCCTATGGCGGGATATGTAGAAGGCGTCGCGGCTGGAGCACCGGAGGACGCGCCCAGGATCGGCGTTTATGTTTGCCATTGTGGGATAAACATAAAGATGGTATTGGATGTAACGAAAATAATGAAGTATGCAGCGTCGTTACCAAATGTTGTTCTTGCACGGCACTATATTTTTATGTGCTCGGACCCCGGGCAGGATCTAATAAGAAAAGACCTTGCAGAGGGTAGGGTCAACAGGGTGATAGTGGCTTCTTGTTCCCCGAGGATGCACGAGCCTACTTTCAGAAAGACCTGTTCTGATTCGGGACTGAACCCGTTTTACTACGAAATGGCGAACATAAGGGAACATTGCAGTTGGCCAAATATGGACTATCCGAAAGCCGCGTTGGAGAAGGCGAAGGAATTGGTAAGAAGCGCGGTTGCGCGAAGTGCCTTATTGGAGTCTATAGAGGAAAGGGAAGTGGAAGTAACACCGGAAACGCTGGTGATTGGCGGTGGCGTAACCGGGATGTACGCAGCATTGGATATAGCGAATGGTGGCTACAAGGTGCATTTAGTGGAAAAAAGTCCGTCTATTGGTGGACATGTAGCACAATTAAGCCGGTTCTTCCCCACTCTCGAGCGTGCGACTTCTCTTTTGACGCCGCGAATGATAGAAGTGGGTGCGCATCCGAATATAAATCTAATGGATTATTCCGAGGTTGTAGAGATAGGTGGTTATCTCGGGAATTATGACATAAAGGTAAAGAGGAAGCCGCGATACATAGATTCGGATAAATGCAAGGACTGCACCCCCTGTATAGAGGCATGTCCGGTGAAGGATATACCAGATGAATTCAATGAGGGATTGAGTACGAGAAGTGCTATATATCTGCCTTTCCCGTTTGCTGTTCCGCCTACTTATACGATAGATGCGGAAAATTGCTTGTTGCTAAAAGAGGGTAAGTGTGGTGATGCAACGCTGGAAACTATTAAGGAAGGTAAAGCAGTTCCACCTTGCATGGCTGCATGTCCGGGCG
>CAZOEM010000015.1:0-16205 GCA_964578735.1 uncultured Halobacteria archaeon
ATCTGTGTCTATGGGAATTATCAAAATTGGTAAATTATTTACAGGGAGTTCCCTAACATCGGGAACGATACCCGCCTCTTCAAGGGCCATTTCTATTAGGCGATCAAAATTAGTTGTCAAGATCATGCGGACATAGCCATGTTTAGCTAAGGTAGCAATTGCCCGATGGGTAGGAGTCGGAACTTTTAAGCCCTGTTCTCGTTCTTCTTCGGTCGGCTCAAAATAAGATCGCAGCAACGCCATGCGCTCCGCTGGCGTTATGGTTAACCGGTCTAAGAGCTTTGAACAGTCGGGAGCTTCGCCAAAACGCTGTTGATACCACGTTTTGAGATCGGGTGTGGGCTTCTCTCCTTCCATGTACGCCACTTTACGGATTATATCCAGCACAATCTCCCAACCTGTCGGAATACCGGCAGGTTTTGATACGCCAGAGCCTATCAAAAGCGCATAAACTCCCGGATTCGTATGCATGGATATTGCTAATTTTAACGCAGGCTCATTTTTCATAAATACATATATATATATATAACCGCCTTAAAATTTTTATCTTAACTTTCATTGCTTCAAAAAATCCTCGCCCATATCATAAGGACAGAAATCCTTTTCTGTCAATACGTACATCTCAACTTCTTCTTTGGTTAATATCCCTTTCTCCGTATAGAAGTCAAGGAGGTGTTTTTGTATGCTTTGAATTTCTTTTAGAGGATTCAAGTAAGATTTACCACTTAGTCCTGACAACCCCTCAATGAAAAACTCATGTTCTTTTTTGTCATCGCCCTTGAAGTTATCTCTATTCTTATTTACAAGCCTGATAAAAGGGTGATTAATATTTAGCACTATTTGAAAACGGTCGGATTCGAAAGTTCCAAAACAATCCTTGTAATCGCCTTCAAAGGTAAATACATATTCCCTATATACCTCATCCTTTTTCTCTCTCTTTCCCGCAGGAGGCACAAGGAGATACTTATTAAAACTAAACCCTAATTCTCTATTTGTTACTATTATCCGTTCTCCGCTAAATGCTAAAAGCAACTTAAGTACTTTGTCCGATCTTGAGTATATAATTGAGTCTTTTGGGTAAGCCTTTTCTATTGCCTTTCTCATATTCTCGGGAGTTTTATTTTGGAATCTTCGTTCTAATCTATCTAATCTACTAAGCTGATAAAAATACTTCCAATGCCCTTTTAGTTCATTATATGTAAGGTATTTTATCTCTCCATTCACAAAACACTCGAAAATGACTAGTTCTTTCATTCTTTCCAAGGATATATCAGGTATAAGTGTAAAACGGTCGCAGAATACGCTAAAAAACTTTCCATAAACCTATTTTTGTCCTTAGATTATTGAGTTTATCGTTAGTTACAACATCGTTTCTATTTATTGTGAGGTCAATTTTTGAGCCGTTTTCTAAGTTGACATCAAAGAATATAGAACCACCTCCCATCCACAGAGGAAGAATTTTCTTGCTTGGTGTCTCTAATGCTATGAGTTTCTTTATTAATATACCATCTTGAGAAAGAAAACCCCGCTCCGTTCGAAGTATATACTTTGATTTTTCAAAAAGAGACAAATCTGATGGTAAATTTCTCGATTTAAATCCATAACCACCTTTTTCATCTTTTGAAAACATAAACAAGAGTTTACCTTTAACTCCTTCAATATCCTCTTTCTCAAAGTCGATAACATACGGATTCAATTCATCTGCGTATTGTTTATATAACGGATTCATATAATCCACAAAATTAAAATCATATCCCTGATCGATAATTGTTTCTGCGTTTTCTCCGCCAGCTACATAAATAGGAAATTCAACGTGCAGTGCATACTTTTTAAGCTCTTCTATCATATCCAATTCCGCATCATCTTTCAGAAAAAGCGTTATGGTAGTTCCCTGCTCTGTGCGACTTCCTCTTCTTGTTACAAAATAGTCTGAATAGTTCTCAATCTCTAATTTTTTTGGTTCTCTTCCTTCTTTCAACGTCTCCACTTCTATTCTGTCCGCCATCATAAAACAGGACAGAATACCCATCCCGAAAACGCTTATCGGACTGAACTGGATACCTTCCTTTTTAAAATCTCGTGACTGATAATAACTTTTTCCTATTCTCATAAAATAATTTTCAATAACATAGTCATCCATACCAATCCCGTTATCTTCAACGATTATTTTCCTTATTTCGCCCTCATCGGTATGTTCTTTTACCAGTTGGTACGAAATCGTTCCCTCATAGCCTGCTTCTTTTGCCTTTCTGCACCTGCACGCATCAATCGAATTCTGTAATAATTCACGCAGAGCAACTGTTTTATCAGTGTAAAGACTTGTGCCCATAAACAAATTGAAAATCTTATCATTGTCAAGAGAGAACTTAAAATCGTTATAGATATACGTACCATCAGTTTCTATGTTCTGTTCTACCTCTTTGAGATTAAGATAATATTTATCTGTTATTGCAGGGGGATTATCTTTTAATAGCCTGATATTATCTTCTCTTTCGTTCTCTATTTTTCGCACGAGTTCCCGCAGCCCCCTTTGATATCTTGGTGATTTGCAGGTTGCATTAATTTTTATCTTCTCTTCTGTAATCCCTACTTCCGGGACAGAAAGATGTTTTTCCCATTCCTGTTTACTTGTTGGGTTTCTCGGATTGATAAATTCTTCCAAAATTTTTGGTGCTCTTCTTTCATCCGCATCAAGTGTATCGCCAAGCCTTAAACACACTGCAAGGAACTGCAAATTAATAAAATTACCGTCCAGCGAATATTCTCTATCAAACTCTGATTTATCTTCCAAATCCTTAACATCTAAGCGATGTGCTTTACAAATTTTAGCGATAACACGAGCATGAGTCTCGTCATCTATCTTTAAACCTTTCTCACCATTGTAATTGTTCATAATATAATCAAAAGACCGTTCATGATGGCGCTCTCTGATATAATCCATAATAATCTGTTTTTCGTAAAATTCCGCAGCGCTTGTATTGCCCTCTTCTTTATATTTTTCAATTAGATCAACTTCTCTTTCGTGTTTATCCCGAAATTTCAGAAACTCCTCACTTTTTCGTATCTCATCCTCTTCATTTTCGCTTACCGCCATACCTACATCATGCAAGTAAGCGGAAAGAATAAGGAGATATATCTCCATGACATTTAACTTCGCCTTAACTTCCTCAGGGATAAATTTCCACATATTCTTTATCACATTTTCTGAATGAGAAATGTCGTGCAAAGTGTATTCTTCGAAAATGACGGGGATTCTACTAAGAATGAGTCCTGCTTGCTTGGCAACGTTTTTGATTGTCGCTGAGAGTGTTGTTTCATAACCATCTTCTTTTTCCTTTGCCTCAAGGAGCTAAAAAAAGTCCTTACTTTCAATTTCATCAGACATTTTTGTAGATTTAATTGTTATCCCCTCCATTATTACCCCCTAACTTTCATATAGCGGTGGATATTTAAATACCTGAACAGTGACGCAGATGCCACCTACATTTTATCATTCATTTTCCACGCTTCCACTGCTCATCCATATACCGAAAAGACAGAGGAGGAACAAAACTAGGATTGTAACTTTTCGGATCGATTGGATCGTCAAACACATCAACATCCCCAATACCAATCGCAAACCCTTTTTTGTTGCCACCGAAATAGCGAAAGAGCGATGAATTGAAAAATGGATAGATAGGAAGAGGATATGAGAACAGGTTCTCTATTTTTTACTAGTAAATCAGTGATAATTTCCCCTGCGGAGCATATCAAAACTCATCCAACCTTTTGTTCCGCTTTTTGCCTTTGTGCTCAGAACACAGACCCGGGTCTATTATGTGTATCACAGAGAGGCCATGCAATTTGAGCACATCTGCAATAAATCGGCGATGACAACTGGAGAATAAACGTTCCGCACACATGATCGCCACTCGTTTCGATAATGCAAGTGTTTCAACGTAGTCTAACCCCCTTCCAAATTCTCCGGTCTTCATATACTTCGTATATCCCCCTTTCCGGTAGCCGCCGAGCTCCGTAACGTGATGATATTCTATACGGCACTGATTCAAACTCGCTTTTAGGTTCTCTTGCTTGAAATGCTTGTGCCTTGACGTAGGGAATCGTCTCACATCTACTATTGCCTCTATCCGGAATGCCGCGAGCAAGTTTAAGAATTCCTCTATGCTCCGGTTACTTGTTCCAATAGTCCATATTTCCAATTCAGACATTTTCGAGCAAGTTCAAAAGTTTTGAGCTGTTATGATATTAAGTATGCTTCTTCTTCCGCTTCACACGATCAAAAACGCCCCGCTGTTCCATTATTTCCCTTGTCTCGCCAGTTATAACTAGCTCTGCATCCTTTATGTCTATCGTGTTTTTACAACCCGTTAAGAACATTGCAACCGTTAATTCCTCGCCAAATTCCGTTATTTTCGCTATTACCTTGTCTACGCTACTTTTTATGCTGTCGCTTTCCATTGCGGGTTTCAGAAACGGCAAAGCGGCACTACACATATCGGAACCCAAAGCGATGGCCTTTGCAATATCAAGCCCATTCCTTATTCCACCTGTGGCGATTATCGGGATAGTAAAAGGAAGCGCACTACACTCCACAATGCTTTCCACCGTGGATATGCCCCAGTTCCAACCGAAAAGATCGCCTAAATGTGCTCCAAGATCATCCCCTTCTGCTTTCGCACGGTATATCTCAGCAGCAGCTAAACTCGTTCCGCCTAAGCCGCCCACATCTATCGCAGATACGCCTGACCCGTGTAACATCTTCGCCATTGTATAACTAATCCCTGCACCCGTCTCCTTTACAATCACGGGCTTCTTTATCGCCTCGCATAACTCGGTTATCGCAGCTAAGCAACCGCTTGCATCTACGTTTCCCTCGGGCTGAATAGCTTCCTGTAAAAAGTTGAGGTGTATTGCAATAGCATCTGCACCTATCATCTCTATAACTCGCTCAACACTTTCTACCCCATATTCCTTCAATTGTGGAGCGCCTAAGTTCGCATAAATGAACGACTCGGGTGCAACGTCACGAACCACGCGAAAAGAATCATCTAGCTCTGTACCTTCCAACGCCGCTCGCTGAGAGCCTACACCCATCCCAACGCCAACCGTTTCCGCAGCTTCTGCAAGGACTCTATTTACCTTCCTCGTATCCTGATGTCCGCCGGTCATCGAAGCAATCATTATCGGATATTGAAACGAAAAGCCTAAAAACTCTGTCTTTAAATCTATCGCCTCCTTATCTAGCTCGGGTAATGCAACATGAACAAGCTTAACGTCTGCAAAGCAATTCCCGCCTACTTCCACTTCCTTTTCCGCACATATCCGGAGTTGCTCTATCTTCCTTCTCGATGTTTTGTTCATTCTTACCCGTCCAATAACAATGACATATTATTTGTATGAAGTAATAGGTAATATATTATCTAATGAATCTAACCAAATTAGCCCCAGACACGGCAAAAGTTTTTATCGAGACTTTCGGCTGCACTGCAAACACCGGCGACACAATGGAAATGCGAGCGATACTAAGAAATGCCGGTCATGAGATAGTAGAGGAAAGTGAAGCGGATATCGTTATAGTGAATACATGCACAGTAACGAAAAGGACAGAGTTAAATGTAATAAAGAGATTGAAGGAGTTGAAAGAACTGGGTAAAGAGGTAGTTGTGGCTGGTTGCATGGCGGCGGCACAGCCAGAACTGGTAAAAAGCATTTTTGGTGATGATGTAGCAATGGTGACGCCCCGAGATATTTGGGATAGCGAAGAGCAAAGGCTTGAGTTCGATGGTGTTATTGCGGTGATTACAATAGCACAGGGTTGCGTAGGAAAATGCACTTATTGTATCGTGAAACAAGCGAGGGGCGAACTGAAAAGCGAGAAGCCGGAAAAGATATGCGAAGCGGTTAAGAATGCAGTGGAAAGCGGTGCGAACGAGATAAGGATTACATCGCAGGATTCTAGTGCATACGGTTGGGGCAGCACCGATATAAAACTACCGGAGTTGTTAGAACAGATAACATCAGTGGAAGGTGATTTTCGGATAAGGGTAGGTATGATGAATCCATACACGCTGATGCCTATCCTGGACGAACTCCTTGAGGCGTTCAATAGCGAAAAGATATTCAAATTCTTTCACTTGCCTGTGCAATCTGGCTCTGACCGGGTACTGAAAGACATGCGAAGGAATTACAAAGTCGCCGATTTCGTTGAGATTATAGCAAGCATAAGGGGGCAGTTCCGACATAGCACAATAAGCACAGATTTCATCATTGGCTTTCCAACAGAGACGGAAGCGGATTTCTTCGCATCTCTGAATTTAATGGAGGAAATAAAGCCGGAAAAAGTGAACATAACGCGGTTCTCATCAAGACCCGGGACAGAAGCATCAAAGTTAACGGACTTGTTGGAACGGGAGAAGAAGCGAAGGTCGAGAATAATCTCTACTCTTTATCACAAGATTGTGTTCGCGAAGAACAAGGAATTAGAAGGGGCCGAACTACCTGTTTTAGTAACGGAGAGGGGAAAAAAGGGGGGCGTAATAGCTCGTGACTCGGCGTATATGACGATAGTACTAAAAGATGATTTACCGCTTGGAGCCAGTTATAATGTAAGGGTAAAGGAGGCGAAGAGCACTTATTTAGTGGCTGATATTGTTTCATAACAACGCTTTCGTCAATCAGTATAATTTAATTCGTCTTTCTCTTCTATGATAGGAAACTGCCACTACCGAATAATTTCTCATATTCCCTCGATATATAACGATCAGTCATTCCTGACAAATGCTCACAGATTAGTTTTTTAAATTCGAGGCGCTTTTTTATTCTTTCTATGTCAGATACATCAAGGTCCGCAGGACTTTTTATTTCTCCATCCAAATACCTTCTCCATACTCCTTCATGTAGTTGCAAAGGATATTCATAAAATCTCTTATATAATTCTCTTATAAAGAACTTCCCCTTTGCATTCATTCGTGTAACCATGGGGCTTCGATACATATGCCTTTCTATGAATTCCTTTAATTTTTCATCAAACTCACGCCATTCTTTGCTGAAACTAACCAAATCATCATTGATTAGTGTAATTTTCACTCGCTCTATTGGAAACTCAGCGTATCTGCTTATTTTTTCTTTAAATTTTTTATCTTTTCCTATCAGCTTTACTTTTACTACCTGAGTTTTTTCGATGTCTTTCGCTTTATTAACCCATGCGACATGATAATCCGCAGTTTCTAATTCCTGTTCTTTCTCCTCATCTTTGAATAATTTAACTTTCGCACCTTTATATTTTCTTTTATCAATAATAATTTCACATCCCATCTTTTCTTTACGTACAAGCTCCAAATTAAGTCTATCATTGCATTTTTCATCTGGAATCTCGCTTCCGACTAATAGATTGCTACAATTACAGTAGCTATTTTCTGTAGCATTTCCAATGTAAATTCCTCGTATAAACGCAAGAATGTTGCCTACACTGGAGCGTTGCAAAGCGATTTGTTTATACAATTGTTTATATTTTATCAATCGGCTTATATTCCATATATCATCCTCGGATATACCCCCTATGTCACTGTTTAGAAGCGTTTCTATTTTTGAGAGTTGTTCATCCAATAAGAGAAGTTTTGCAATTTCTCCTTTCTTACACTTCTTTATGATATATTTCAAATTATCTGCATTAGTTTTGTTAAAGCCACCCTCGGCTTTCTTTTCCCATATCTCAATTACATTTTTTATGTCCTTTTCTGTTATCTCTTCCGCATTCTCCGCACTATCGTGTATATTTTCGCTAATAAACTGCATTAATTTATCCTCAGTTAAAAGCCCAGACCTTAGACCATCCTCTAAATCATTGATTCTTTGAGCAATTTCATCAGATAATGCCACGACCTGCCCTTCCAAATGACAGGGCTTATCAAAATTAAGATTTTCAAACTTCTTCCAGTCTGATACCCTTTTTTCTTTTTTTAATCCACGATTTGTGTGTTTTAATATACCTTCCCTCACTGCGCGTGTTAGATTCATTCCAATATCCTTTCCTCCCCCCCCCCCCCTTCTGTCCCAGTCGTATCCTTTTTCCAGATAATCTACTATTCTGATCCCCTGGATATTGTGATAAAAATGGTCTCCTTCCTTACACAATATTTCGTCAAGCGCTTCTTCACCTGCATGACCAAAAGGCGTATGCCCAAGATCGTGCCCTAATGCTATCGCCTCACCTAAATCTTCATTTAATCGCATAGACCTAGCAATATACCGTGCAAGGTCAGCTACTTCAAGAGTGTGTGTTAGCCGTGTTCTATAATGGTCGCCCTCGTGGCTAACGAACATTTGAGTTTTATATTCAAGCCGTCTAAACGCAGTAGAATTTAAAATTCTGTCTTTATCAATTTGAAAAGCGGTTCTATAACGGCTTCGATTCCCCGAGGGATCTAATACCTCTCCACTGATTTCTTCTTCATATTTTCTTTTGATGAATTCGTCATCTCTACTTTTGATAGCATATGGTGCTAAGTTCTTTTTTCCCATTCCGCCCAGTAGGAACTATACAAACACATTTCATCTCTCCCCTATTTAGGAAATAGTTCTCCTCAACTATATATCTATATCTTTTATGTTAAGGGGGTATTAAGCAAAATGATGCTGAAGGAAGATACGCAACCTGCTAAGAAACGGTAATACGCCCCATCAGAACTTCACCATCTGTGCATGCGGCACACCATCCACGAAGATCACATTAGCCTCTTCGATAAAATTATTGTCTACTGCGCATTTAATTGCCCTCTTACCCACCAGATTTGCTATTGTTGCGAGCTTCAAAGAAGCTATCACTTCTCTTTCGGTCGCTTCTTCACCTTTATAAAAACCTTCCGTGATTTTTAGATTCAGATCGCCATCAACAAAACTTTTACCTATTAATTCCGTATCGCACACTGCCACCATTAGCCCAGGGTCAAGATTATGTTCCTTAATATACATCTTTCTTTTGCTTCTTCACACATAATAAAAGATAAGTTATTATAAGAATATTAAGTAGTATAGATAATAGCCAAATAGAGAGCAGATAGATGTACTCTCCTATCTGGTATACGGTATTTGGTTATACCCAAATTAGAAAAGGGCTCGTAGCTTAGCCTGGTTGGAGCGCTCGGCTGATAACCGAGAGGTCTGGAGTTCAAATCTCCGCGGGCCCATAAATAGAACTTTCTCAGGAAGAAAGTTTTATCAAAGAAATAGATCATTAAAAATAAAAACGGGGAAGAAAAATGGGAATTGTGACAAGGGTAATCTTAATCTCGCCTGATTCGAAGATAACGCCGGAACAATTGAAGAGTAGGCTTTTGGCTTTGATTAGCGAAGATAAAAGCATGGCCGGCTCAGACGTCATAGTAAAAGAGACATGTTTTGGCGCTTTAATAGAAGGAGAAGGGCAGAAACTAAGAGCGATTGTGGAAGCGGTAAGGGAAATGGATACTAACGGTATCTTCTCTAAAGTTCGCGGGTTTTCTATTGGCGATCCGAGGATATGTAGGGCGACAAGAAAAGGTGGACCCAGGCCGGGCTTTCACCAGTTAGAACTCGAATCTCGGCTGTTACCTGCGGTAAGAAAAGCATTGGATAATATATAAAGAAAGCAAATATAATCAATACAAACAAACGGTGATAAGATAACATGTTGAATGTAGGTGAAGCATTGATTGGAGATGGCGATGAAATTGCGCATATTGATTTGATGATAGGGGACAAATCGGGACCGGTAGGTATGGCATTCACAAATGCCTTGAGTCAGATGTCCGCAGGGCACACACCGCTATTTGCAGTGATAAGGCCGAATTTACCGGTTAAGCCGTCTACGGTAGTCGTGCCGAAGGTTACGGTACGGAGCATGAAGGAGGCGGAGAAGGTATTTGGCCCTGCACAGAGTGCAATAGCAAAAGCAGTTGCGGATTCCGTGGAGGAGGGCGTGATACAGGAAGATAAGGCAGAGGAGCTCGTGGTGATTGTAAGTGTATTCATGCACCCTCATGCGGATGATTATAATAAGATATATCGTTACAATTATGGCGCTACAAAGTTGGCTTTAAAGCGGGCTATGGATGGGTTCCCGGATATAAAGAAAGTGCTATATGAGAAGGACCGGTCGCGGCATCCTTCTTTGGGTATGAAAGTGACAAAGCTATGGGACCCACCTTATCTTCAGGTCGCTCTGGACATCCCAAACTGGGGGCATATGGAGCGTGTGGTGAAGGAACTGCCGAGTAATGACCACCTTGTCATAGAGGCGGGTACGCCATTGATAAAGCGGTACGGAGTGGACATAGTGGCGAAGATAAAAGAGATAAAGCCCGATACATTCGTGATTGCGGATTTGAAAACGCTTGATACTGGCAATTTAGAGGTACGGATGGTTTCGGATGCGGGTGCAGATGCAGTGGTGATCTCTGGCTTAGCGCCACTTCGGACGATGGAAAAGGCAATAGAGGAGGCAAAGAAGACAGGCATTTACTCGTCCCTGGATATGTTAAATGTTGAAAAGCCGAAGGAGGTGCTTAAAGGATTACGTGTAGGTGGGATGATGCCGGACGTGGTCGAGTTACATCGTGCAATAGATGTAGAACAGGAAGAGAAGCATGCTTGGAGTGATATAGCGGCGATAAAGCAAATAGGCGGTAAGATGCTGGTAGCGGTTGCAGGTGGCATAAGGGAAGAGAATGCACCGGAAGCGATAAATGGTGGTGCGGACATCATAATTGTAGGGAGAGGGATAACAAATTCGAAGGATGTAGAGGGCGTGAGCAGAAGGTTCCTGCGGTTGTTAAAGGAGGAGATAGACCAATACCGGGTAATGACGGACTTTTAAATATAATATATATAGTGCCCATAGACCTGTTGCAGAGCAGACATGTGCGCATGCAGCAGGAGTGGGCCTATTTGTTGTTTGCATTTTGCAATTAATAGCTTGAAATCCACAAGATTTTGAGCATTTACACCATATCCTGGAGAGTACTACCGCTAATCAGGCAGCCAGAGCCGACTGGAAGCAACGGCTAATTTGGTATCATGAGGCAAGCCCGCTTCAAACAACAGGTACTTGACAGCCCCCTCATCTTCTAAATACCCAAATATAACTGTTATGTCCCCCATGCTGTATACTCTTATCTCGCAGCAAGATGATTTTGGCCCCCATCTTTCACCAGCCCATATTTGAAGATCGCCCGAACTACGATATGACATCATACTTCTTTATCTATCTTCAGATTCATATTTTATCTCGCTTCCTCAAAGGTGCCTTGCTAGTTGCCCGTATAACGATGAAAAGTGATCGGTGTAACCATGTCGCGCATCTCCACCTAAGCAGCCAGCCTCAGGAAGCGCCTGTCGAGTAGACCCACCACAAGGTCAGCGATTTGCTCTTTATCCGCCTTGTAGCGGTCTGGATATTCCCGCAAAGATTTCCAGTATGTTTAATTCCTCTAGCATAAATTTAAGGGGGATAAAAAATATAGGGCGTTAAACCGTAAATAAACGCCCAGGTCGGGATTTGAACCCGAGTCCGAGCCTCGACAGGGCTCAATGATAGGCCGCTACACCACCCGGGCATTTATTCTTTCTGATAACAATAATATACATTATTAATATACTTATATCTTTACGAAACATGTTTGGATAGTTCTAACAAAAAAGGAAGAGAAAGAGGTGATAAGAGTATGGCAACAAGAGGTAAGAAAGCAGCAGAAAAGGTAAAATTATTGATGGACAAGACAGAGCATATACGAAACATCGGCATCATTGCCCACATCGACCACGGGAAGACAACTTTGACTGACAATCTCCTTGCAGGAGCGGGGGTAATATCGAAAGAATTGGCGGGCGAGCAACTATTTACTGATTCCTATTATCTGGAGCAAGAGAGGGGGATAACGATATTCGCTGCAAATGCATCCATGGTTTATGATTACAACGGTGAGGAGTTCCTCATAAACCTTATAGATACGCCCGGTCATGTCGACTTTGGAGGTGACGTGACGAGGGCGTTAAGAGCAGTCGATGGCGCTGTGGTTGTTGTTGATGCCGTGGAGGGCGCTATGCCGCAGACCGAGACCGTTCTGAGACAGGCGATGAAAGAAAACGTGAAGCCCGTTCTCGTCATCAACAAAGTTGATCGTATGATAAACGAGCTGAAAGTAGATGTGCAAGAGATGCAAATCCGGCTGGGAAAGATAATAGACAAGGTAAACAAGCTGATGCTGGGAATGAGAAAGGATAAATACGCGGAGTGGAAATTGGATGCCACTAAAGGCAATGTCGCTTTTGGCTCTGCCCTCTACAACTGGTCTATAAGCGTTCCAACAATGAAGGCTAGCGGTATTGGCTTTGGTGACGTCTATGAGTACTGCAAACAGGAGGATATGAAGACATTAGCGATAAAGTGCCCTGCGTATGAGGCAGTTCTTGGTATGGTGATTGATTATCTCCCCAATCCTCTAGAAGCGCAAAAATATCGTGTTCCTGTGATATGGCATGGCGATGCCGAGAGCGAGATAGGGAAGAGCATGACAGAATGTGATAGAGCGGGCAAAGTCGCCTTTATGGTGACCTCTGTTATGGTGGACCCACATGCAGGCGAAGTAGCCACCGGGCGACTGTTTAGTGGAACTGCGAGTCGGGGCAATGAATTAGTCGTTTCCGGTGCGTATAAAACGAACAGAGTTCAGCAGGCCTGTATATTTATGGGTTCCGAGCGTGTAGAAGTAGATAATGTGCCTGCAGGTAACATAGCGGCACTTGTGGGTCTTAAAGATGCAGCAGTTGGTAATACGCTTTCCACTGTAGAGATGACCCCATTTGAAAGTATGAAGCACTACAGTGAGCCTGTTGTTACGGTCGCAGTGGAAGCGAAGAGCACGAAAGACCTGCCCCGTCTGATCGAGGTGATCAGGAGGCTGGCAAAGGAAGACCCGATGATAAGAATAGATATAAATGAGGAGACGGGCGAACATCTGGTCTCAGGCATGGGCGAGTTGCATCTTGAGATAATCACACATCGGATACAAGAGGACGAAAAAGTCCCTATAATCGCATCACCGCCCATTGTGGTCTATCGTGAGACTGTGGAAGTAGCGGCGGGGCCTGTAGAAGGTAAATCGCCAAACCGGCACAATAAGTTCTATTTTGTTGTCGAACCCCTGGATGCGGAGATACTGAAAAAGATACAGCGCGAGGGCATAACCGTCGGTAAAGATAAGGTCAAGATGCGAGATAAGCTTATGGAAGCAGGTATGGATAAACTGGAAGCAAAGAATGTTCTTAACATCTTCGAGGGCAACATGTTAATAGATATGACCAAAGGTGTTCAGTATCTGCGAGAGACGATGGAGTTAATCCAGGAGGGGTTTGAAGATGTGATGCTAAAGGGCCCCTTAGCAAAGGAGAAGTGCAGAAGTCTAAAACTAAAGCTAATGGATGTGAAGTTGCATGAAGATTCGATACATCGTGGACCTGCACAGGTCATTCCCGCGGTGCGAAGCGCTATACAGGGGGCCATACTACTAGGGAAGGCTACTTTCCTTGAGCCTGTACAAGAGGTATACATAAGTATCCCGCAGAATCTGCTTGGTAACGTAACGCGTGAGATACAGGGCAGAAGAGGGCAGATAGAGGACATAACGACCGAGGGCGACATGGTGACTCTGAAGTCAGAAGCGCCAGTGGCCGAGATGTTTGGCTTCGCTGGTGATATAAGGTCTGCAACAGAGGGGCGAGCGATTTGGAGTACTGAGTTTGCAGGCTTTAAGCCCATACCTCAAAATCTGTTCGGCGAAAAGGTGATGGGAGTACGAGAGAGGAAAGGTATGAAGCGGGAAATGCCACGAGCGAGTGATTTCCTGTCTTAATCGGGATGACGCAGGTGGTATAATAAGCTTGGCAGCGTGAATCGGCAACGAAGGTTCTTATGGTAGTCGCTGTAATTGCTACGAGTGCCAAGAAGAAGCCACCGTCAGGGGGAAGTATGCCTCTCAGGGGTGGCTATCCAGGGACCCTTATTCTTTAATGCGTCTTTTGTAAAAAGGTTATACTCTCATTGTCTTCTCAACCTTAGCCTGAAGGAAGTTATGAAAAACTCTCTTACATCCCCGCTACCAAGCTTGCTCTCCCCACTCATCCGCTCCCCAAATATAATTGGTATCTCCTTTACCCTTGCATTTCGCTTCAACAAAGCATGAAGAAGGCTAATCTGAAATGCATAACCCGTCACAGTTAATTCATCGAGGTCTGTACCATCAAGTACAGAAGCTCTTAATGCCCTATAACCACTCGTGCAGTCATGTATTGATATTCTCGCAACGATATGAGCAAAAAAAATCCCCGCCTTTACTGATTAATTTCCTATTGCTGCTCCATCTCGGGACATCACCACCTTTTATGTATCTCGATCCTACAACTACATCATATCCGTTTCTGAACTCATCCAAAAATCTAACAATGTCCTTCGGGTCATGCGAGCAATCTCCATCCATCTCAAAAATAATGTCAGCACCCAGTTCAAGCGCATACTTGAATCCCGCAATATATGCAGACCCCAATCCTGTTTTCGCATTCCTCTTCAATAAAAACACAGTTTTATACCGTTTCATGAACTCCTCTACCACTTCTGATGTCCCATCCAGACTATTATCATCTACCACGACAATTTTACCTCCGGTTGAGAAGCCGTTTTGCTCGAAAACTCCTATTATCTGTGGTATGAGGATTCTTATGTTCTCCTTTTCATTGTACGTTGGTATTACTATTGATGGGTTCATTTCATTATAACCGTATCAAATTACACCTTTAACATAAATAAAAGTATTTCTCGTAAATGTAAAAATACCATGTTAAATCTTTTACTACCGTTAAAAATCCTGAACCTGAAAGCATTCAGAACGTTCGGCTTTGGTCTGCAAAGCCCTCCTATGCCGATAAACTTCACCGTCAGCGTCACGAACAAATGTAATGCGCGCTGCAAGACATGCAACATCTGGCGTATATACGAAGAACAACCGGAATTAAGCAAATCAGAACTCAGTGCAGAAGAATTTGAAAGGATATTCGAGGATATCGGAAAAAATGCCTACTGGTTCACTCTCAGTGGAGGCGAACCTTTTCTCAGAAAGGATATAGTGAGAATCTACGATGCACTCGTCCGTCATTGTTCTCCAAATATCGTAAACATCCCCTCTAATGCCGTTACCCCAAAGCTTATAGAAAAGAGAGTGCGAGAGATTTTACAAATAAACAGTAATAATAATAATAAACCCACTCTGATAGTCAATCTCTCACTGGATGGTGTTGACTCGCTACATGACGAGATAAGGGGCGTCAAGGGTAATTTTGAGAATTTCATGAATACATTCGAGCGATTGGCAGTACTTAGAGCCAATTTTGAAAATTTACGGGTAGGCGTTCATACTGTTGTCTCCATTTATAACATAGACCGCCTCAACGATATTTATGATTTTGTGCGGGAGCTCAATCCCAAACCGGATTCGCATATCTTTGAGGTTGCGGAAGAAAGAGTTGAACTGGATACGATTGGTACTAGAATTACACCAGACCACCGCTCTTTCTCTAAAGTTTTCACGCCGCTAAGAGAGGAGATAAAAAGCGATTATCTTAAAGGCGATTTTCTCTCTCGCATAACCCAATCTTTTAGACTGGAATATTATGAGATGGTGGAGAAAATACTGAAAGAGAGAAGGCAGGTAATCCCCTGCTATGCGGGTTTTGCATCCTGTCAAATATCGCCCTATGGTGATGTTTGGGCTTGTTGTGTACTTGCAAAATCACTTGGAAACCTCAGAGATACAAATTTCGCGTTTTATAAGGTCTGGCATTCAGAAAAAGCAAATGAAATTAGAGCGTCCATAAAAAGAGGTGAGTGTTATTGCCCGTTGGCCAATGCCACTTACACATCTATGTTTTGCAATTTTTATACGATGAAGCGCGTGTTGTATAGGATTTTAAAATTTTCAAAATAAATCATCTTTAGGACGTCGGGAATGGTAATGTGTGTCCTCGAAAGGGGAAATCGTAATCCTGTTTACCTCTTTAAAGTTTCACTTGGTTTCTTTTTGATAAATAATCGCATTTCCAAAAGAAACTATCTGAAATTATAAAGTACATCAGGCATTTATAAAGTAATTTTTTTAGATTTTAAGGAAAAATATATCATC